>DGBM01000316.1:11100-21809 GCA_002384765.1 Demequinaceae bacterium UBA4004 | reverse complement strand
ATCTGGATTGCCAGGGAACCGATCCCGCCGGCGCCGCCATGAATGAGCAGGGTCTCGCCTGGGCGGACGGATGCGGTGTCAAGGTTTGACCAGACGGTGCACGCCGCCTCCATCAACCCGCCGGCAGCGAGCAGGTCGAGGCCTTGCGGCACGGGAAGCGTGAGGTCGACGGGAACCGAGATGGCCTCGGCGTACGCCCCGCCTCCCACGAGCGCGCACACGGGGTCGCCTTCGCGTGGCTCGGTGACCCCTTCGCCCACGTGCATGACGGTGCCCGAGCACTCGAGACCCGGCCACTCGGGCCAGCCGGGAGGCGAGGGGTACGTGCCCTTGCGCTGGAGGAGATCGGCGCGGTTGACACCGGCAGCCGCGATCGAGATCACGACCTCGCCGGGACCGGCGTGGGGTGCGGCGACGTTGCGTACCGCCATCTGCCCGGCGGCCCCCGTCGATTTGACCACAATCGCACGCATCGGCAATTTGCCCCTTTCCCGTCATAACTGCTTCGTTATACCGTCTCATGGTGTGACGCGGCCGGAAGCGGCCTTATGGAAATGCGGCTTGGTGCCGATATCACGGGGGATCACACGCTTCAGCAGTGTGGCTGGCGATCTGCCGGTATGCGGCTGGCGGTCACGAGGGAGAGGTACATGCTCCAAAGGTTGGGAATTCGTGGCAAGTTGCTCGCGGTCGTCGCTGTCCCGACGATCGTTCTTCTTCTTGCCGCCTCCTTTGTGGTGTTCAATGCTGCCGTCGAACAGTCCTCCTCTCGCAATACCGAGCAACTGGTGGAGGTTGTGCAGAGCGGCTCACTCCTCGCAGAGGAGGTGCAAGGCGAGCGCGCCGCGGCGACGAACTACCTGCGCGCCGTGAGCGACGGCGTCCGCAAGACCAACGCCGCTCGCACCGAGGTCGACACCGCCGTCGCTCAGATCGATGCCGCAGGCTCGCTGGATCCCGCGAATGCCGCGGCGTCCCGGGCTGTCGTCGACGCGGTGAGCGGCGCAAACGGCAACGATGGCCTCGACACCTTGCGCCAGGTCACCGACGTTCCGCAGGCCGGCACCGACTTCCCTGCGTGGCCGGACGCCGCCACCGCAGCCCTCGCTCACGACGGACTCGAACGCATCGCGAGTGAGGTGGATGCCGCGGTGGGTGAGGCGCCCGCGGGAGACCTCCGCACGCTTATTCAAGACCTCGGCGACCGCATCCGGGCCGAGGCCCAACTGACAGCCGCCTATCTGAACGACTCGAGGGTGTACGCCGATGCGCTCCCAGCCCACTTCTCCGCGGTGGATAGCAGGGGACAGGACTTCCTGGTGTTGGCGGACGGCATCGAGGATCGCCCGGACAACGCCGGCGCGTTCCGCTGGGTCAACGACCTCCGCACGCGCCTGGCCAATATCGACGGACTTCGCGGAGAGATTCGTGCCAGCAGGCTCCTGCCCGGCAACGCGGCATCCGAGTACACCACCATGGTGACGGACTCCCTCGAGTTGACGCGCACCGTAGCCAACTCCGCGTCCGACCGGCTGTTGGCTGCCTACCTGGGCGCGTACGCCGCGATGGACAACCTGTTCGAATCGGTGAGAACCGAGGAGGCGTTCGTCGCGCGCAAAATCCGCGAGGGTCAATGGGCTTTCGGCGAAGTCACGGAGTACCAGGGCCTGTACTTCGCTACCAACAACGCCCTCGCCAGCGCTCAGCTCGCCGTGGACACCCTCTCAGGCGTCCCCCCGGTTCCCTCATTTGGTGTGTCCTACGACGTCACGGAAGCGACGGGTTTCGAGACCATCCGAGACCGCCTGGTGGCCGACAGCTCCGACGCCGTGCTGCTGGAGCAGCGCGGAGGAGATTGGACGGGTCAGGTTGACGAGGAACTTGCCGCCATGGCGCCGATACGTTCGGATATTCTGGCCGGAGCAAAGCAGGAGACGTCCACGGTGGTGCGAAACAGTCTCATTCAGCTACTCGCGACCATCGCCATCTCGGCCGTCGTCTTCGCGCTCACCCTGCTCGTCACCTTCGCCACGGCGCGCCGCATCGTCAATCCGTTGCGTCGCCTGACGACCACGGCTACTGCGGTGCGCCAGGAACTGCCGCGACTCGTGGAGCGCGTGGCGCTTCCTGGCCAAAGCGTCGACGTCTCGGAGGTACAGATCCCCGTGGAGTCGCAAGACGAGGTGGGGCGCCTGGCCGAGGCGTTCAACTCCGTCAACGCGGCGACCCTGGCGATCGCCGCCGAGCAGGCGGCACTGCGTGGCTCCATCTCCGAGATGTTCGTCAACGTGGCCCGCCGCGACCAGGTTCTCCTCAATCGCCAACTCTCGTCGATTGACGAGATGGAACGCACCGAAGACAACCAGACCACGCTCACCAAATTGTTCGCCCTCGATCACCTGGCCACGCGAATGCGCCGCAACAGTGAGTCGCTGTTGGTGCTTGCGGGCATCGACACTGGACGACGCCTGCGTCGTTCCATGCCGTTGTCGGACGTCATCCGCACAGCGTCGTCCGAGATCGAGAAGTACGACAGGGTCCAGCTGGAACTCGACGCAGACCCGTCGATGCTCGGTCACTCGGCCCTCACCGCGGCACACATGTTCGCTGAACTTCTCGAAAACGCCACCGTCTTCTCGAACCCCGGTTCCCCGGTCGTGGTGCGGACCATGACCGAGGGCGACAACATCTGCGTCGAAGTGATCGACGACGGCATTGGCATGACCCCGGAGGAGCTCGCGGATGCCAATGCCCGCGTCGCGTCGACGGCGGCCTCGGAGATCCTGGGAGCGCAACGTTTGGGCCTCTTTGTGGTCGGCCGTATTGCTCGCCGCGTGGGCGCTCAGGTGCAGTTGGAGGCCATCGAGGGCGGTGGAATCTGCGCCAGGGTCGTGATGCCACCGTCACTGTTCGACGCGAGCGTCGTCTCCGATCAGGGCCACCAGTCGAGCACCGCCATCGACGACAGCACCCGGGCCCCCGCCGCGCTGGTGCACCACAGCGTGTCGGACTCCGAGGTGCGCGATCCCTCTCCCACTGAGAACCAGCGGCCCGCCTCCTCGCCACACGGTTACCAGCCCTCGGTGATTGAAGAGGGCACCGGTCTCGCCGGCCGCACCGCCGAGTCTCCTGAAGCGCCCGAGACCCCCGAATCCCCCGAGACTCCCGAATCTCCCGAGACTGCGGCGGCCGCCGACGTTCCCGCGGATGCGCCCTTGGCGGGGATCGAGAGTCTTGTCGCGGCCGACGCCGCGTCCGCCCCCGAAGCCGTGCCGGTCGACCTCGACGCGCTCACGGAGGGCGCGACGCAGTCAGGGCTACCCACACGCCGGCGCAAGCGGGCCGCTGTCGAGGCTGAGGCACCGCAGGATACGCGCAGCATCATCGGCTTGCCGATGCGTGCTTCGGACGAGCAGCTGACAGCCCTCCAGAGTGCCGCGACGGCGGGCTTCACGCCGATTCTCGCCGCCGACGAAGTCTCGCCTGAGAGCGCTGAGCAGCGTGCCAGGGTATTCCGTGGCTTCCGCTCGCTCCGCGGTGAGGACGACGACGCGGCGCCCGGACCCGACTCCGCATCGGTCGGCCGCGACGGCAGGCGCAGCATCCCCGCGGTGAATCCGCTTGGTCACACGCCGGAGCCGGCTTCGGTCCCCTCCCTTGAGCCAGACGCCGCGGAAGTCGGCGAGGACCAGGAGGAATCGGGCTCGCCCAATCGGGAGATCCGGCAAGAACCGGCGTCTGCCTTCGCCGTGCAGGCCGCCGATCCCCGGCGCCTCGATTCCCCGGTCGTTCGCCAATCGTCCCTCATCGCCACCGGATTCACGAACGAGGACGCGGATGTGCCGGCGGCCTCCGAGCCTGCCGAAGGTCCCACGCCGTCGATGGCCATTCCGATGCTCGAGGAAGACGAACCCGAACCGTCGCTGTCGAGCCCTTGGGGGCAGCCAGGTGAACCGCCCGGGGCCGGAGTCGAGTCAGTCACGCTGGATGACCACCCGTATCCGCAGTCCCCGGACGCGGAGTCCTTGGACGATCGAGGCGCGTCGGAAGCGTCGGAAGCGTCGNNGAAGCGTCGGAAGCGTCGGAAGCGCAAGCCGAGCCTGCCTTCGATGCGCCGCTGTACCCGGCACCAGAGCATGCCGAGGCGCCAGCCGCGCCGAGCCCGTTCGGAGCCTCGGACGGTGACTGGCATGGGGCACCGGAGGGTCACAGCCCGCAGTTCGAATCGGGTCCCGTGACGTCGGTGCCGAGCCTCGATGAACTCCTCTCGGACGTTTCGCACCCCGAGGGTGCCGAGGAGCGCGGGGGTTTCTTCGCACGTGTCTTTGGGCGTGGCAGCAAGCACGAGGACCAACCGGAAGAGAATGCCTCTCAGCCACCGGAGCCGGTTGCGTCCGACGCGGGAACCCCGGACTTGCCGGAGCCCGCAGGCGTCCCAGCCAAGGAGCCCCCGGCCGAGGAGTCGTCAAACCTCGAGCCCACGTGGCGGAGTGCGGTTCCCCGGGCGTCTCTCTACGAACACCAGGAGCCGTCCCCGGTCGAGTCCTCTCAGATCGAGCCAGCGCAGATCAAGCCGGCGCAGATCGAGCCAGCGCAGTTTGAGCCGGCGCAGTTTGAGCCACTGAGCAGCAACCTCAGCCCGCCTATCTCGGAAGAGCCTCGGCGGCACGAAGACACGTCGACCTGGATCGGACCGGTGCCCGACGCCGAAGTGAGCGAACCGGAGAGCGCCACCCCGCAAGCACCCCCGGCGCCTGATGAGAGTCCTTCCGAATTCGTTCCGGAAGCGACGGGCGATGAGACTATCGAGGCCGATTGGCCGTTGGCGCCTCGCGCCGCCGCTTCGGACGCGGCGGATTCGGACGCCGTCTTTGTCCCCGGAAGCATCCCGGTGGCGTACTCGCCAGATCAACTGGCGAGCCCGCTCGGCTGGGAGACCGCGGGCGAGAGCGCACTTCAGGCAGCGGCGCCCGAGACGGCCACCGAGTATCGCCCGGTGGTGCAGATCGATTCCGAGCAGCAGTCCGAGGGCTCTGTCGACTACGCATCCGAAGTATTCTCCGAGCTCAGCTCGCTTGCAGCCGAGCGTCCGAAGGTCGAGAAGACCCGAGCGGGCCTCGTGAAGCGCACCCCCGTGGAGCGCGAAACTGAGCCTGAGTCGAGCGCGGACGTTGCGGCTCCGGAAGTTCCGCGAGACGCTGAGGCGGTGCGTAGCCGCTTCTCGAGTTTCTATTCTGGAACCCAACGCGCTCGTGAAGACGTGAAGAATTTCAACGACAGTACTCAGGGTTCTCTGACGGAACCATGAACACCACGAAGTGTCTCCCACCTCGGGGCCACAGAAACAAGGAGGACCAGTGACCGCGCTCAGTACTGAGGCCACCAACTTTGGGTGGTTGCTGGACAACTTTGTCCAGACCGTGCCAGGGACGCGCCACACGCTTGTTGTCAGTGCCGACGGCTTGCTGATGGCGATGTCCAAGAACCTCGACCGTACGGGGGGCGACACCCTTGCGGCGGTGGTCTCCGGAATGTCCTCGTTGACGCGGGGCGCGGCACGCCAGCTCAAGGCTGGAGAGGTGCGCCAGTCGATCATCGAGATGGACGAACTGTTCCTCTTCTTGATGAGTGTCAATAACGGCGCTGTGCTTGCCGTCGCCGCTGACTCCACCTGCGACGTCGGCTTGGTCGGGTACGAGATGACACTCCTGGTGTCGCGCACCGAGAACGCCTTGACTCCGCAGCTCATCACTGAGATGCGCCAGAACCTGCCCACTGACGGGGCTACCCGCTAAGGACACATGCGATGACGGAAGCGATAGAGCCGTACGGAGGTGCGGGGGAGGAGGCCTCCACGGTGCGGCCCTACGCCGTGACCGGGGGGCGGGTCAGTGCCGCCAACTCGCACCTGCCGATGGAGGCACTCGTCGAGGCTCCTTCCGCCATCCGGAATCTTCGGGGTCTGACCCCGGAAAAGAAGAAGATCCTGCAGCTCGCTGCGGGCCAATATCAGTCCGTTGCAGAGCTCTCGGCTCACACCCGACTTCCGTTGGGTGTGGTCCGGGTGCTTGTCACGGACCTTGCTGAAGAAAAATACCTGACTATTCATACCGCAGGGACAGCTGATGATGCGGCGACGCACGACGCCAATGGCGGCCTGTCCTTAAGTCTTCTGGAGAGTGTTCTTGATGGCATCGCAGCCCTCTAACGCCGCCGTTGCGTCTAGTAATGCGGCGCAAGCCCCCACGGTGGTCAAGATCGTGATCGCGGGTGGTTTTGCCGTCGGCAAGACCACCTTCATCGGTTCGATCTCCGACATCGATCCGCTCAATACTGAGGCGGCTATGACGGAGAAGTCGATCGGCGTCGACGACGCTGGCGGCGTCACCGACCGCAAGACGACGACGACGGTCGCGATGGACTTCGGCCGCATTGCGCTGCCGGGTTCACTGTGGCTCTACCTGTTTGGCACGCCCGGTCAGGACCGCTTCCTGTTCATGTGGGACGACTTGGTGCGCGGTGCCATCGGCGCGGTGGTGCTCGTGGACACCGAGCGCCTTGACCAGTGCTTCCCGGCCGTGGACTACTTCGAGGGCAAGGGCATCCCGTTCGTGGTGTGTGTCAACTGCTTCGACGGCGTCGCCCGACACAAACTCGAGGACGTGCGTGAGGCCCTGGGCGTGCCCCCGGAGGTGCCGATGATGTACACGGATGCTCGCGAGCGTGCGGCTACCAAGCAGGCACTCATCGCGGTCGTTCAACTCGCGATGAAGCGCCTGAAGGCCTAGTCGCGGCCCCACGAGTGATCACGCCCCGATACGCTTGAGGGCGTGATCTACGTCGACGGTTCCGCGCTGATTCGGTTTCTGCCGGGTGTGCGCTTCTACGAGGAGTGGAACAGTTGGGCCGTGCCCAAGCTGGGTGAGTTGGCGACCACACAGTTGGGTCTCACCGAATTGCGCCAGGCAGCAGAGTTGTTTCCGCGGGAGACCAAGGCCCGCGCCTTCGAGATCGTCGAGCGGGTCAAGGCCAGGGTGCCCGTCATCCGGTTCTCTGACGAGAACGTGAACGTGTCGACGCACGCGGCGACGGTGTTGAAGCCGTTTGCCGCATTGCATCTGGGGGCCGCCGTGACGCACCCGGCGGTCGACACCATCGCCACCTACGACATGGAGTTGGCGCGGGTCGCTGAGCTGTACTCATTGAGCGTCGTGACGCCGGGCATGCCCGCGGGCTGGCACAATGGCTCCGCGTCGCCCGTTGCGGGCGCCAAGGAGAGTTGACCGAGCGGCCGAAGGTGACAGTCTTGAAAACTGTTGAGGCGTAACCCGCCTCCGCGGGTTCGAATCCCGCACTCTCCGCACAGGAAGCCCACGGCGCATCGTCCGCAATGTGCCGTGATTGGTGCCAATGTCATCCCATGTGCGTCGAGCGAGTGGATTCTGCGTCACTTGTGAGCCAGAATGTATCCAATGGATGAAGGAGTCTCTGTGGCACACGGAATTCCCGGCATGCGGGGCATGGATCACATCGGCATCACCGTGCCGGATCTCGACGAGGCCGAACGCTTCTTGGTCGACATCCTCGGCGCCCAGCACATCTACACTCTCGGCGCCAAGCGCGCCGATGACGACTGGATGGCGGTGACCCTGGGCGTGCATCCACGCACCACCATTCGGGAGATCCGGTTCTACCGGCTGGGCAACGGCAGCAACATCGAGACCTTCCTCTACGACTCGGCCGACGGCCAGGCCCCGCAGCCACGCAACAGCGACATCGGCGGCCACCACCTCGCGATCTACGTGGACGACATGGATGCGGCGATTGCCCACCTGCGCGCCCACGACGTCGAGGTCATGGGCTCGCCTGTCGCGAGCGCGGGTCCCGCCGGGGGACAGCGCTGGCAGTATTTCCGCAGCCCGTGGGGCATGCAGTTCGAGCTGGTGAGTTTTCCGGACGGCAAGGCGTACGAGGTGGACGCGGATGTGAAACTGTGGCATCCGTGAACTCTGAGCCGGTACCGATCCGTGAGCCGGCCCGGCACGGCGCCGCCGGTTCACGCATCGCGGACGAGCTGCGGCAGTCGATTCTCGCTGGAGGGTACGAGCCCGGCGCGCGCATCCGGCAGGAGGATCTCGCCGACCGGCACGGCGCAAGCCGGCTGCCGGTGCGAGAGGCGCTCCGCGTGTTGGAAAGCGAGGGACTCGTCACGGTCGTCGCCAACACCGGCGCGTGGGTGTCCCGCCTGAGCCTCGCCGAATGCGAGGAGATGTACCAGATTCGCGAGCGCGTCGAACCGCTGCTGCTGCGATTCAACGCGCCGCTGCTGAGCGACGAGTTCATCGACGAACTCGAGGAGCTCGCGACCCGGATCGAGCACTCCACTGATGTCGAAGATTTCATTGCGCTCGATCGCCAGTTTCACCTCTCGATGTACGGCGCCGCCGAAACGAGCCTGCTCGGCGACATCGTGCTACGCCTGTGGAACCGCACGCATCACTACCGCCGCGCCTACACCCGAGTCTTCAGCAGGGACAACGACCACAGCGTGCACCATGAGCACCACCTGCTGGTTTCCGCGATCCGTCGCCGCGACGTCGACGAGGCGGAGCGCGTGCTCGCTGGCCACATCCGCCGCACCCGACTGGAGTTGGCGCGGCATCCCGAGATCTTCTTCCACACCCCCTAGGACACAGGAGCATCATGGCAATCGCGACGATCAACCCGACGACCGGCGAGACCATCGCCGCCTTCGAACCGCACGACGCCGCCGAGGTCGAGCGTCGGATCGCCGAGGCACAGGCGGCCTACGTGGCGCTGAGGGCCACGACCTTCGCGCAGCGGGCGGAATGGATGCTACGCGCCGCCGCCCTGCTCGAAGAGGAGGCCGAGGCGACCGCTCACATGCTGACGGTCGAAATGGGCAAGCCGATAGCTCAGGCGCGGGCTGAAGTGCTCAAGTGCGCGAAGAACATGCGCTACTACGCGCAGCATGCCGAGACCTTCCTCGCCGACGAGATTCTGGATGACCCCGCCGCCGTCACGGCGTCGCACGCGTCCGCCCGCTACGAGCCACTGGGAGTGGTTCTCGCCGTGATGCCGTGGAACTACCCGCTGTGGCAGGTCATCCGATTCGCTGCCCCGGCTCTCATGGCAGGCAACACGGGACTGCTCAAGCACGCCTCGAATGTTCCGCAGGCGGCGCTCTACCTCGACACCCTGTTCGATCGCGCCGGATTCCCGGCAGGGTCGTTCCGCACCCTGCTCATCGGTGCGCGTGAGGTTGCCTCCGTGCTCGAGGACCGGCGGGTGAAGGCCGTCACGCTGACCGGGTCGGAGCCCGCGGGCCGTTCCGTCGCTGCCACCGCCGGAAGCCAGATCAAGAAGGCCGTGCTGGAGCTCGGCGGGTCCGACCCGTTTATCGTCATGCCGTCGGCTGACATCGACGCGGCTTCGACGACGGCCGTGAAGGCCCGTGTGGCCAACAACGGGCAGTCCTGCATTGCGGCGAAACGCTTCATCGTGCACGCGGAGGTGTACGACACCTTCGCTCAGATGTTCGCCGCGAAGATGGCGGCGTTGACGGTAGGTGACCCTCGTGACGAGTCGACCGACGTGGGGCCGCTCGCGACAGAAGGCGGGCGCAATGAGCTGGCGGAGCTTGTCGACGACGCCGTTTCCCAAGGCGCCACGATTCTCACGGGCGGCGCGACCCCGGACCGTGCGGGCTGGTTCTACACGCCCACGCTCCTTGCGGATCTGACCGACGACATGCGCCTGGTGATGGAGGAGGCCTTCGGCCCTGTCGCAACGCTGTACAAGGTCGCCGACCGCGAGGAGGCCGTGCGGGTCGCCAACCAGACCACCTTCGGGCTGTCGAGTTCGGTGTGGACGGCCGATGCGGACGAGCAGGCGTGGTTTGTCCGAGCGCTCGACGCTGGCGCCGTCTTCATCAACGGGATGACGGTGTCGTATCCGGAATTGCCCTTTGGGGGCATCAAGGACTCCGGCTACGGCCGCGAGCTGGCGGCAGCCGGCATCAGGGAGTTCTGCAACTTGAAGACCGTGTGGAAGGCGTGACCATGTCCGACCTCGGATTCCTCGGGCTCGGCACGATGGGCTCAGGCATCGCCGGCCGCCTTGTCGGCGCCGGCCATGACGTCGCGGTCTGGAACCGGTCCCCACAAGCCGCGGAACCGCTCGTCGCTGCGGGCGCCAGGCGTGCCAATTCCGCGCGCGAGGCCCTCGCGCGCCCCGTCAGCTTCTCGATGCTCGCGAGTGACGCGGCGGCCGATGCCACCTTGTCGACGGAGAACCTTGCGGGCGAGGCCGGTCGCGTCCACGTGAATATGGCCACCATCAGCGGCGGCCTCGCCTCGCGTCTCGCGGAGCGCGCGCGGGACGCGGGAGTGACGTACGTTGCCGCTCCCGTGTTGGGGCGGCCGCCCGTGGCGGCCGCAGGCAAGCTGAACATCCTCGCGGCGGGACCGGCGGATATCGTCGCAAACCTCGAGCCGTATTTCAGGGTGCTCGGCGTGCGCACCTGGAACCTGGGTGTCGATCCGGCGTCGGCGAACGTCGTGAAGATCGCCGTGAACTACGACATCATTCATGCCCTCGAGGCGATCGGTGAGTCCGTCGCACTCGTAGAGCGCTACGGAGTGGATGCCAGAGACTTTGTTGAGCTACTCGGCGGCACCCTCTTCGGC
>DGBM01000316.1:748-11020 GCA_002384765.1 Demequinaceae bacterium UBA4004 | reverse complement strand
TCCCCCGTGCTGCGAGACGTGTTCGAGCGAGCGATTGCAGACCCGGACCTCGCGGGCGCCGACTGGTCGGCAATCGCGGAGATTTCGAGGGGCGGCGGCCGCACGGGCTAGGACGCCCTCCGAGATCTCAGGAGCCGGAGGTCCGCGGCGGCACTTCGGGCATCGTCGTCGACCGGGTGTGCGCGTCACCTGATCACCCTCCCGCTCCACCGTTTTGCTCGGCGAAGGCGCGAACGGGTATCGTATGCATCTGACCCGGGAGACGTCGCATAGTCCGGTCTAGTGCGCGGTCCTGCTAAGACCGTGAGGGTGTTAAAGCCCTCCGTGGGTTCAAATCCCACCGTCTCCGCTCCACCGTCTCCGCCACAAGGTTCGGCTCGCCGCACCAAACCGCTATACTCATTTCTCGGTCCTTCGTGGGCCCAAGCGCCCGTAGCTCAACGGATAGAGCATCTGACTACGGATCAGAAGGTTGGGNNGGGTTCGAATCCCTCCGGGCGCGCTGGACCTGCAACCCCAGGGGCCCCCGAGGCGACCGGGGTTTCGTTGCCGCTGCGGCCACCGGGTGGCCGCGCGCGACCGCCTAGCGGCGCTCGACGGGTTCGCCAGCGGCGTCGAGTTCCACCCGATCGCGGGCGTTCGACGAAACGATCGACACTGCAACGGGTCGGCCCCGCGGGGCAAGCCTGACGGTCACCGAACCCTCGTGGGCGGCATTGAGCTCGGCCACAATGGCGTCGCTCATGCGCACCATCGCATCGCCCTCCTCGAGTCCCTCTCCGCGGTCGTCGAGCAGCGTCACTTCGACCCCACGTTCGCGCGCCTTGGTGGCCGCGGCCGCGATCCTGGGCGTGATGAGCGAGCGTCCCCTCACCCCGTCCCGCAGCAGCGCCTCGGCTGTCGCGTACTGCAGCCTGGCGGCGTCAGTCATCGGAGGCCCGTGCTCCACGAGGCTTTCCAAGAGCGGAACGGCAGAGGCTCTCAGCTCGAGCACGCGCCGCTGGCGGATCTGGGCGGACGTCGCACCCTCGGCGGCCTCGACGGCCGACGCCACAGAGTGTTCGCCATATTCATTGATGCGCTTGGCGGTCCTGCGCAGGTTGACCTCAAAGAGGGTTCCCACAAACAGAATCGCCGCGTGGGTGTCGAGCAGTAGCGCGCCGTCCAAGACGCCACGACCCACGGCAGTACTCCACGCCAGGGTGCCCGACGCCATCAGCACATACCCGAGCCACGCCGCCCCCGGGCGCCTGCGCATCGCCAGGAAGAACAACATCCACGTATTGGATCCGAGGTGCCAGCTTGCGCGTCCCGGCGGGCCCACGTCGGGAAGCTGGAACGCCACCAGAAGCGTGCTGATCGCGACGGCGGCGACCACGATGGCGGTCAACGACACGGGGAACGGGTCGGGCCGTTCGAGCACGAGCAGCACGGCCGCGCCGTTGACGATGACCATGGCGGCGATGACGGGCATGGGGTTCTTGACCTCGTCGAGCGTGGCGAATGCGTAGAGGATGTTCGAGAAGATGAACAGACCCATCACCACACGCGCGGGGTCCGACGACAGGCGCAGCAGTTGCGATGAGTCGACGTGCTCAAAGTGTCTGGCGGTCATGACGGCCGCACCCAGGTGAGGGTCACGGTGGTGCCCTCGCCCACACGGCTTGAGACATCGCCGCTGCCGCCCTCGACCATCGACATGCGTTCGATGATGCTCAACCTGATGCCGAGCCGCCGCGACTGCACCGTGCGCGTGTTGAACCCCTTGCCGTCGTCCTGCATCGTGACCACCAGGCCGCGTTCGTCCGCGGCAATCGCCACGTGACGGGGAACGTCACCGCCATCGAGGCTTGCGTGCCTGACGGAGTTGCGCAGTGCTTCTGACAAGGCGTCACTGAGCGCCGTCACCACTTCTGCGGGTACCTCGCCGTCCCCTGCCTCGTGGTGTGTCACGTCGGTGCTGGGTGCGACGCGTCGAACCACATCGAGCAGGGCCATTGCGGTCTCCCGATTGGAATACATGCGCGACGAGGCGTCACGGGTCTCGAGCGACGAGATGGAAGCGATCGCGACGCGCGCCTGATCACCAAGTGACGCGGGAGGATTCTCTCGGGAAGCGGTCAGCAGCACGGACATGATGTCGTCGTGCACCATCGCGTTGATGCGCGTCTCCTCGCGTTCACGGGTGCGGCTGGCGGCCGTGCGCGCGGCCTGCGAACGCGCAATTTCCGACGCGTGATCGAGTCGGTCAGCTGCCCCGATGACACCCATCGTGGCGGCCATGAGGATGACGATGAATACCAGGGACCCCGCGCCGTCGAGGAACGCCGCCTTGGCCGCATCTTCCCGGACCAACTGCTGGACCACGCCAATGACGACGCCTTGGCTGAGGCCGTAGACCCATACTGATCGTCGACGCCAGGCGATCGCGGCAATCATCCCGTGCAGTGCGTGGATTCCTTGGTACCAGGGGACCGCGTTGCCCGCGAGTGTTGGCGTCGACAGTCCCCACGGGAAGGCCATCATGCCAGCGAGGAAGAGGATTGCCGTGGCTCCCGCGAGGCGCCGCACCGCTCTTCGCGACAAGACCCACGTGAGGATGCCAAGCGCCACGGGCATGATGATCGCGACGGCAATGAGACCCGCCCCGTACCACACCTCGAGCTGGGGCGTCTGGCCGGCGATGCCGCCGGCGCCCGGGTACAGGACACCGCCGTAGATCAGCGCGGCGAGCCCCACCGACGAATAGAGGAGTCTTTCGAGTCGAGCCCGAGCCGTATCCTCGCTGACGCGGTCACCAGGCGCCAGCGCGATCTTCATGTCTCGTGACCGTCCAGGATGCCATCTTCGAGGGCCCGCTTGTACAGGTCGATCCGCGAGTGAGCGGGACGGCCAGCCTCGGCGTACTTGCGCCGAATCCGGCTGACGTAATCCGCGACGGTCTCGCGCGACAGTCCGGTGCGTTGAGCCACCGAGACCGCGGTCTCTCCGGACGCGTACAGGCTCAGCACCTCCTGCTCGCGGGCGGAGAGCTTCGCGTCTTGAAGAACGTCGTCGGCGTCGATTGCCGCTGCCCAGTCCGTGCCAAAGACCTCGCGGCCGTCGGCTGCCGTGCGGATCGCGTCGAGGAGCACCGCCGGCGCGACCGACTTGCGAATCAGCCCGAGCGCTCCGGAGCGAGCCGCCGACTGGATGAGTCGGCGGTCCTCGGCCCCGGTGTAGATGAGCACGTGGGAGCCGCGAGCGTGGATGGCGTCCACGTTCTCCTCGGGCTTCGAGCCGTCGCTCAGGCGCAGGTCGAGCACCACAAGGTCAAGATCCCGGCCGAACTCGTCCAACTCGGGTACCGACTCCACCATGCCGACAAGTTCGAGGTCGTCCGCTCCTGCGAGGAGGTCGCGAAACCCGATCGCGATGAGTGCGTGGTCTTCTACCAGAGCGATCGTGCGGCGCGTGGACATGTCTCTCCCTCGGAGTGTGTCGTTTTGTCACGATAGCGGGTTGAACCAGACTTGAGAAAGCGAAAATGCTGATGCGGTTTCTCACAGGGTGCCCCCATAAATGGGGGCTTGCGGGTGCTGGAGCAGTCGTGGAATCGTCTCTGGGGAGGGGGGGATCTCCTTTCTCTCCATGCGTTGGAGGGGATTCTTGATGGAGTGGGGCGCCGAGCAGATCGCACTAGCGATCGCTGGCGCCCTCTTCCTTTTGGGGGTGGTGGCCTCGCTCCACCCAAGGCTCACCTTGTCGTTGAGTTCTCGTATCGTGTTGTCCTCGGCGGCGGGGGCCTACCTGGCCGCGGCGATCGCCTTCAGCCGCATCGAATCGCCGTTGTACGCCCCCCTGCTGTGGCTCGTTCCCCTGTCCGTTGCTGTTGTCGTGGCCCGCGACATCGTGAGCCACTGGGGGGTTTACGTGCTGCACGGCCTCCCCATCCTGAGGCGTGACGCGTCCTCCGATCTTGAGCCGTCTGGGCCGGCCGCAGCAGCGGCACAGGCCGGGGTGGGGGATGAGACTCGCGCGGGCATCGATCGCGCCATGGATCCTGCGGCGTCATCTGCGGAACTCGAGGAGCTCGCGTACACGCTCCCGGAGGCTCGCCGCGCCGTCGCCGCACACGCCGCGACGCCGGCCAGTGTTCTCAGCTGGCTTGCCGCCCACGGTGACGACGCCGTCGTGGCCGCGATCGCTGCGCGACAAGGGCCCGGGGAGGCCACGCACTCCGAGCGCTAACGCCGTGGCGAGCTGATCACGGTGCCTCCGGTGATGCCCAGTCGATCCGGATCGAAGTCGACCACCACGGGCACGTGGTCGGACGCACCCTTGCCCTTGCGTTCGTCGCGCTCGATGGCGGCTCCGGTTGCCGCCGCGGCCGCCGCTGCCGAGGCGTAGAGGAAGTCGATCCGCATGCCCTCGTTTCTGGGGAAACGCAACTGCTTGTAGTCCCAGAACGTGTAGCGGCGCTCGTCCGGAACGAATCTCCTGGACAACTCGGCGAAGCCCGCGTGCTCCAGCCGGACCAGGTCCTCTCGAATCTCTTGGGTCACGTGCGTCGGAGCCTCAGCGTCGGCCTCGTCCCAAATGTCGGTGGGAGTGGGCGCCACGTTGAAGTCGCCGCCGATCGCCACCGGCTGTCCCGCCCACGTGCCCGCAGCATCGGCGAGACGCGCCAGAAAGGCGCGCTTGTACGCGTAGTGGGGATCATCGAGTCCGCGCCCATTGGGGACGTACACGCTCCACACGCGCAAGGGCCCGCAGGTGGCACCGATGGCGCGCGCCTCCACCACCGGATCCGCGCCGGGCTTGCTGAAGGCGGGTTGGTTAGCAAACGACGTCTCGACATCCGCGATGCCCATGCGCGACGCGATGGCGACGCCGTTCCACTGATTGAGCCCGTGAGCAATCACGTCGTAGCCCGCCTGTGCGAACGGCGCGAGCGGCAATTGCTCGGGCTTGCACTTGGTCTCTTGGATCAACAGCACGTCGATGTCGGCCCGTTCCAGGTAGTCGACCACGCGGTCGACGCGGGCCCGGATCGAGTTCACATTCCACGTGGCGAGGCGCATGGGACCACGGTACCGGGGCGGCACGCGTAGCCTGGGACGGTGGCTACAGCATTGATTACGGGAGCAAGCTCGGGGCTTGGCGAGGAATTCGCATGGACTCTTGCGGCGGCGGGACGCGATGTGGTGCTGGTGGCGCGCTCGCGGGATCGCCTCAGCGAGACAGCGGACCTCTTGGCAGGAGCCACGGGAGTGAATGCCGAGATTCTGGTGGCTGACCTGTCCACTGCGGAGGGAACGCAGGCGGTTGCCGATCGTCTCGCGGACCCGGACCGCCCCATCGATTTGCTGGTCAATAACGCGGGCCACGGGCTCAGGGCGGGCTTCCTGGAGACCACCGTGGAGGAAGAGGTGGCGGCGCTCGACGTCATGGTGCGTGCCGTGCTGATCCTCTCGCACGCGGCGGCCCGGGCGATGACCGCACGAGGTCACGGCGCGATTTTGAACGTGTCGTCGATCGCGAGTTGGCTTGGCAGCGGCAGCTATGCGGCGCACAAGGCGTGGGTGACGTCGTTCACCGAGGGACTGGCCGGCCAGTTGAAGGGAACCGGGGTCAGCGCCACGGCGGTGCTGCCGGGCCTGACGCACACCGAGTTCCACGAGCGCGCAGACGATGACGCGTACGACGAATTGCCGGAGATGGCCTGGCTCGAACCAGAGCATGTGGTCCGTTCCGCGCTCGCGGGAGTGCGACGCAAGCAGGTGCTCGTCACCCCTTCCTTGCGCTACGGAACGATGACCGGCGTGGTCCGGGTGTTGCCGCGCACGTGGGTGCGGGCCATCACCAGCCGCAGGCGCGGTTAGCCAAGAGCCCACGTCGGTCTCCACGCGTTGGCCCGCCCGCCGGTACGCTGACGGCCATGAGCCTGCCCACTCCGCGCGAGCAGTTGCGCGACCTCATCACGTCCCTGGCCGTCGTCCGCGGCAAAGTCACGCTGGCCTCCGGCAAGGACGCGGACTACTACGTCGACCTGCGCCGGGTGACCCTGCACCATGCCGCCGCGCCGCTCATCGGGCATCTGCTGCTCGACGCCTTGGAGGAAGCGGGCTGGGGCCCTGCCGATGTTGACGCCGTGGGCGGGCTGACGCTTGGCGCGGACCCCGTCGCGGGCGCTTTGCTCCACGCTGCCGCGTCGCGAGGGCTGGAACTCGACGCTTTCGTGGTCCGCAAGGAATCCAAGTCGCACGGCATGCAGCGACGCATCGAGGGCCCGGACGTAGCCGGACGGCGGGTGGTGGCGGTGGAAGACACCTCCACCACAGGCGGTTCGGTCCTGACCGCCGTCGAGGCGCTGAGGGAGGCCGGGGCCATCGTGGTGGCGGTGGCCGTCATCGTGGACCGGGACACGGGCGCCCGCGAGAAGATCGAGGCCGCCGGGCTACCGTACCTTTCGCTCTTTGGGCTTGCCGACCTCGGCCTGGAGTAGTTCATGTGGCTCGCCCAGTTGATGTCGCCGCGCAATTTCCTGCGTTTCCTCGGCGCGGCGCTGCTGGGCATTGGCGGGCTTGCCCTGTACGTGGGCTATGGCACGCCGTTCATGGCGGTCGTGACGGTGCTGGGTGCCGTGACGGTGGCGGGCTCGTTCTTTGCGGACAGCGCGCTCGCTGGCAGGCGTCGTCGAGAGGCCCAGGCATTCGCGGCGATACATGGCTGGACCTTCCATGAACACCTGACCGGCCTGCTGGCCCCGCTGTCACCGCCGCCGTTCAACGCCACGGATACCAGGTACGTGGATGTCATCAAGGGCCAGTTTCGCGGATTCGAGTGCTATGACGGCACCTTCGAATGGCGCGTACGGATCGATGACGATCTGACCCTGAGCAGCCGCCATCGCGTGGCCGTGGTGCGCCTGGCTGACGAACTGCCGCGGCTGATGCTCATCCCAGAGGGGCTCTCCTCAGCCATATCCAAGATCCTTGGCGGCGCGGATCGCGACTTCGAATCGGCATCCTTCAACCGCAACTGGCGGGTGCTCTGCAGCGACCCCCGCATTGCGCACGACATGCTCGGCCCCCGTGTGCTTGAGCGTCTCGACGCGTTGACACCACGCGCGCCGATGCTGTTCGAGCGTGGGCTGGCGGTGAGGATCGATCGGGAGGGCGAAGGGATCGCGTCGTTGGCTTCCCGGCTCGGGGGCCTGATCGCCGTGGCCCAGTACTTGCCTCGCCACACGGTGGAAGATCACGGACGTTTCGCCAACTCCCCGGGGCCATTGCCGTCGATGACGACGCCGGGTGCGTTGACCGGCGGATACCGGCCGGACATGCGGACTGCGGATGAACGCCACCTGTCGCGCCCCCGGCGGCGCGGTGTCGATCGTCGCTTCACCGGCACTCACGATTCATCCCCGGATGACGATGGTCGCCTCGCGTCCGACCCTCCCGGCCGATAGCATCAGCGACATAACGAACTGAAGGAGTTCTCGTGACTGCCGGATTGACTGCCGTCCTTGTGTTGGTGGGTTTGATCGTCGTACTCGTGTTGTGGGCGGTGGGCATCTACAACGGCCTGATCCGTTTGCGGAACCTGGTGCAGGAGGCGTGGCGCCAGATCGACGTGGAGCTCCAGCGTCGGCACGACCTGATTCCCAACTTGGTAGAAACGGTCAAGGGCTACGCCGCACATGAGAAGGGGACCTTCGAAGAGGTCACGCGTGCGCGCAACATGGCGGCCTCTCCCGGATCGTCGGTCGCTGAGCAGGCTCAGCAGGAGAACGTGCTGACCCAGGCGCTTGGCCGGCTGTTCGCCGTGGCAGAGGCGTACCCGGATCTCAAGGCGAATGTGAACTTCCAGCAGTTGCAGCAGGAGTTGACGAACACCGAGGACCGCGTTGCGGCGGGGCGACGGTTCTACAACGCCAATGTGCGGGAGCTCAACACTAAGATTGAGGTGTTCCCCGGCAACATCGTGGCGGGGATGTTCGGCTTCCGGCGCGCCGACTACTTTGAGACCGACGACCCGGCGGCCCGCCAGGCGCCGAACGTCCAGTTCTGATCAGAGTCTTGCGGCGCCGTTAGTCGGTTTCGGCCACGCGGATTGCGTGGCGCGCGTCGATGCGGTGCTTGAGCCACTCGACGGCGATCGGGATCAGCGACACCGCGACCACCAGCATCAGGGCCACTTCGATGTTGTTCTTGACCACATCGAAGCGACCCAGCCAGTAGCCGAGCATGGTGACGCCAATGCCCCACGCCAGCGCGCCGATCACGTTGAAGCGCACAAAGCGGGAGTAGGGCATCTTGCCCACGCCCGCGGCCACGGGGATGTAGGTGCGCACGAACGGCACGAATTGCGCCAGCACGATCGCGCGGCCGCCGAACCGTTCGAAGAACGCGTGGGTGCGATCCACGTAGGCCTGCTTGAAGAACCGCGAGTCCGGCCGGTTGAAGATCTTCGGGCCCGTGACGCGCCCAATCCAGTACCCGGACTGCGGGCCGACGAATGCCGCGAGGCCGATGATGCCGGCGACCGCCCAGATCGGCAGGTCAATCTGCCCCGTGCCCGTAAACAGCCCGGCCGTGAAGAGCAACGAATCGCCCGGCAGGAAGGGAAACAGAAGGCCCGTCTCGATGACGATGATGAGGCAGATGCCCGCGAGGGCCCACACGCCATACCGGTCGATGAAGCCGTTGATGAGGGTGTCGGGGTTGAGCCAGTCGGGGCCGATCATGGGAACCAGAGAGTGCAGCACTCGCCTAGGCTACGCGGCGCGAGCGGGGAACGGGCCATTTCTGCGGAATCTCTGAAGACCGACGCGCCCTGCTGCCTGGAACAATGGCGACATGACCAGCATCGGCACGCCTCCGAGTTCCGGCGCGACGTCGGGCCTGCCCGTCGAGGCGGACGCGGCCCCCGGCCACGGCGTCGGGCCGTGGGAGGGCGAATTGCCCATGGACGCGCACTTCGACCGGGACCTGCTGCGCGATGGCGACCGCCGTAACGTTGTGGACCGCTACCGCTACTGGCGGCACGATGCGATCGTCGCCGACCTGGACGCTCGCCGGCACCCGTTCCACGTGGCGATTGAGAACTGGCAGCACGACTTCAACATCGGCTCCGTGGTGCGCACCGCGAACGCGTTTCTCGCGCGTGAGGTGCACATTGTGGGCAACCGCCGTTGGAACCGGCGTGGCGCGATGGTGACGGACCGCTATCAGCACGTGCGCCATCACGCCACCGTTGAGGGCTTCGCGCTGTGGGCCGCGGGGCAGGGCCTGCCGGTCATCGGCATCGACAACCTGCCCGGATCGGTGCCCCTGGAGACGTACGCGCTGCCGCGCGAATGCGTGCTGGTCTTTGGCCAGGAAAGCGTCGGCCTGTCCGATGCGGTGCGCGGGGCCGCCGATGCCACGCTTGCGATCGCTCAGTACGGCTCGACGCGGTCGATCAATGCGGGCGCCGCGGCCGCGATCGCGATGCACGAGTGGGTGCGCCAGCACGGTGACGTGGCGGCGGGCCACCCTGAGGTCGCGTCGAGTGATGCGCGGGACCTAAGGCCACCGGCGCAAGGGCGGGGTTTCTGACACAATAGGAGACGGTTCGCTTCCATCATTTGACGATTTTCAGGAGAGACGCATGGCCCTCGCCACACCCGAGTCCTACAACGCGATGCTCGACGCCGCCAAGGCGGGCTCTTATGCCTTCCCGGCGATCAACATCACGTCGTCCTCGACCATCACCGCAGCCATCCAGGGCTTCGCGGAGGCCGAGTCTGACGGCATCATCCAGGTTTCCGTCGGTGGTGGGCAGTACGCCTCCGGTTCCACGGTGAAGGATCCGGTGGTGGGATCCCTCGCCCTCGCCGCGTACGCCCGCGAGGTGGCAGACTCCTACGGGGTCACAATCGCCTTGCACACCGACCACTGCCACGCCCAGTACGTGGACTCGTGGATGCGCCCGCTGCTCGCCGCCTCCACCGAGCGCGTCAAGGCTGGCGGCCTGCCGATCTTCCAGTCGCACATGTGGGACGGCTCGTCCGTGCCGATGGACGACAACCTCACGATGGCTGCCGAGCTCCTCGAGCTCGCGCAGGCCGCAAACATCGTGCTTGAAATCGAGATCGGCGTGGTCGGTGGCGAAGAGGATGGTCACGCCGCCGAGGTCAACGACAAGCTGTACACCACGGCGGAGGACGGACTGAAGACCGTCGAGGCCCTGGGCCTTGGCGAGAAGGGCCGCTACTTGACGGCCCTCACCTTCGGCAACGTGCAC
>DGBM01000316.1:0-679 GCA_002384765.1 Demequinaceae bacterium UBA4004 | reverse complement strand
TCGACACCGACACCCAGTACGCGTACACGCGCCCCGTGGTGGACCACATGATGAAGAACTACGACGGCGTGCTCAAGGTAGACGGCGAATGGGGCAACAAGAAGGTCTATGACCCGCGTGCCTGGGCCAAGGCCGCCGAGGCTGGCATGGCGGCCCGCGTGGTCGAGGCATGCCAGCAGCTCGGTTCGGCTGGTAAGAAGATCTAAGGATTGCGATGCGGAATGCCCCCGGTCGCGATTGCGCCGGGGGCATTCGCACGTTCAGCAACAACCAGGCCCCGGATGCGTCCGGGTGAGGGGAGTGCGCGATGTCAGGCGTCGTGATCGTAGGAGCCCAGTGGGGCGATGAGGGTAAGGGCAAGGCCACCGATGTTCTTGGCTCCCGAGTCGACTATGTGGTCAAGTTCAACGGCGGCAACAACNNCGGACACACCGTCGTGATCGGTGACCAGAAGTTCGCCTTGCACCTGTTGCCGTCCGGCATCCTGACGCCCGGCGTGACGCCCGTGATCGGCAACGGGGTGGTCGTGGACCTCTCCGTGCTCATGGGCGAACTTGATGCGCTGATCGCGCGCGGAGTCGACCCGTCGAAGCTGCTCATCTCCAACGCCGCCCACGTGATCGCGCCGTACGCGCGCACGCTGGATCAGGTGTCGGAGCGGTTCCTGGGCAAGCGCAAG
>DGBM01000040.1 GCA_002384765.1 Demequinaceae bacterium UBA4004 | reverse complement strand
TCACCGGCAACCCCGCCAACACCAACGCGCTCATCGCGTCCGCACACGCGCCCGACGTGCCAGCCGACCGCTTCAACGCGATGATGCGCCTCGATCACAACCGGGCCCTTGCCCAGCTGGCCGTCAAGACGGGCGTCCCGGTCCGGGACATCGACAACGTCATCATCTGGGGAAACCACTCCGCCAAGCAGTACCCCGACATCGCCCACGCGGTCGTGGATGGCAAGCCTGCCGCCAGCGTCCTGAACGACGACGCCTGGGTCCGCGACACCTTTGTGCCCACCGTTGCCAAGCGTGGCGCCGCGATCATCGAAGCCCGCGGTGCGTCGTCGGCGGCCTCTGCCGCGAACGCGGCGATGGAGCACGTCAACAACTGGGTCAACGGCACGCCCGAGGGCGTGTGGACGTCGGTGGCGATGCCGTCCGACGGCTCGTACGGCGTGCCCGAGGGCCTCGTGTGCGGATTCCCGGCGGTGTCGAAGAACGGCGCGTGGGAGATCGTTCAGGGCCTCGAGATCGACGCGCACGCCCGCGAGATGATCGATGTCTCGGTCGCCGAGCTCATCGAGGAGCGCGACGCGGTCAAGGAGCTGGGTCTGCTCTAGCGCGACCCGCCGCACCATCAATGGAGGGCCGTCGCCGGTGCGATGGCCCTCCCGTGACGGTTGAGTGGCAACGAGCGGCCGGAATTTCGCTTTGGTGGCTTGCCAAGAGTCATGTTTGTAAGGTTGACTAACAAATATGAACCCGGTGCAGAGCGCCCCCACGGAGCCGGCATCCCACGCCGGAAGCGTCCCGGCGCGGAGGCGGGCGCTGGCGGCCACTGTGCACGGCGGGGCCCGCCTCACGCCCGAGCATGCTCGGCGCCACCATCGTGCGCTCGTCCTGCGGGCGCTGTATCGCGGCGAGGGTCTCAGCCGCGCCGACCTCGCCAGGGAGGTGGGCCTCGCGCGGGTCACGATCTCCGACCTCGTTGCCGACCTCGTCGCCGAGGGCCTCATCGTGGAACTGGGAACTCGCGCCGATTCACGGCCCGGCAAGCCGGCCACCGTGGTTGACCTCAATCGCGCCGGATTCAACGTCATCGCATTGGACCTGTCGAAGGATGCGACATTCGGTGGCGCCGTCACCGACCTCGACGGCACGGTGCTCCACCGTCACGAGGTAGACGTCACGGGCCTCACGGGCCAGGCCGCGATCGATGCCGTCGTCGCCGTCCTCGACGCGCTTGTCGCCGCGGCGACGGTGCCCGTGCTGGGGGTAGGGGTGGGCTCGCCCGGCATCGTCGATGCCCGGGGCGTGGTGCTTCGCGCCCCCGACCTCGGCTGGGCCGACGTGCCTCTCCAGGACGTGCTTGAGCGCCACAGCGGCCTCGCGGTGGTGGTGGCCAACGACGCCAACGCGGCAGCGCTCGCAGAGCGCACGTTCGGCACGGGTGACGACGACATGATGCTCATTCGTATCGGGCGCGGCGTGGGCGCCGGGATCGTCGTGGGAGGAGCCCTGGTTCAGGGTGCCAACTCGGCAGCCGGCGAGATCGGCCACGTGGTGGTCGGTACCGACGGCGGCGACACCTGCGTGTGCGGCAGGGACGGCTGCCTCGAGACGTGGCTGGCCATCCCGCGGCTCACTGAACGGCTCGCCCACGCGGCGGACGCCGACGAACGCGACGGCCTCCTCGTGGCAGCGGGCGAGCGCCTTGGCATCGTGATCGCGCCCGTGGTGGGTGCGCTCAATCTTCGCGAGGTGGTCCTTGCCGGACCCCGCGACATGCTTGCAGGGGCGCTGCTCGATAGCGCCGTCGCCACGCTGCGCGGACGTACCCTGCCGGAAATTCACGGCGGCTCGGACGTGCGTCTCACGGGGCTGGGCGGAGACATCGTCGTGCTCGGTGCGGCCGTGATGGTCCTCATGGGCCAACTGGGGGTCTCGTGAACCCCCTTGCCGTCCTGATGCCCGGGTTTGAGGGCAGCACGCTGCCGGAGTGGGTCGACACGCTGTTGCGTGAGGGGCTCGCGGGAGTCTGCCTGTTCGCCACCAACATCGAGTCTCCCGAGCAGTTGAGGGAACTCACCTCCGCCATCTACGCCGGGAACCCCCACGCGGTGGTGACGATTGACGAGGAAGGCGGGGACGTCACGCGGCTCTACCAATCTTCCGGTTCGCCGTTCCCCGGCAACGCCATCTTGGGCAGGCTCGATGACGAGTCGCTCACCGCCGCGGTGGGTGAGCAGGTGGGACGGGAACTCGGCGCCGTGGGCGTCGGGATGACGCTCGCGCCCGACGCCGACGTGAACAGCACCGCCCTCAACCCCATCATCGGCACGCGAAGTTTTGGCGCAGACGTGGGCGTGGTGGCCCGTCATACCGCCGCGTGGGTGCGCGGCGTCGAGTCGACGGGCGTGGCGTCGTGTGCCAAACACTTTCCCGGGCACGGCAGCACGGTGCTGGACTCTCACCTCGCCGCGCCTCGGATCGACGTCGACGCCCAGACGCTTGAGGCGCGAGAACTGCCGCCCTTCGTCGCGGCGATCGCGGCGGGCACGCAGGCCATCATGACTGCGCACATCGTGGTCCCCGCGCTCGATCCGGAGTTCCCCGCGACGTTCTCGCGGCCCATTCTGCGCGACCTCCTGCGAGGTCGCATGGGCTTCACAGGGGTGGTGGTGTCGGACGCCCTGGACATGGCGGGCGCCAGCGCGAGTCGCGGAATCCCGGCCGCAGCCGTGGCCGCGCTACACGGTGGTTGCGACCTGCTGTGCATCGGCACGGCCAACACAGGCGAGCAGCTGAGAGCGATCGCCGCCGCCGTGGAGGACGCCGTGAACGCGGGTGAGGTCGACGAGGCTGAGGCGAGCGCCGCGGCAGGCCGGGTCGCCACCCTGGGAGAGCGCATGGCTCACGCGAGGAGCGCCGCACCGGAGTCGGGTCCGTTGAAGCGGGGCGTCGTGCCAGGGGTGACGGCGGCGGTGGTGGCGAGCGCTTTCGAGGTGTCGCCGCACGCAAAGGTCTTCTTGGGCCAGAACACCCCGATCAGCCTGATCCGCTTGGAGACTGCCCCCTCCGCCGCAGTGGGTGCCTCTCCGTGGGGGCCCTTCGCCGTGCCCGGCGTGGAAGTCATCGTGACCGCGACCCCGAAGACCGATCCCCAGGACATCGCCGACGCCGTTCCGGTGCGTTCGCTGGCCGTCGTGGTCGGTCGAGACAACCATCGTCACGCGGTGGCCCGCCCGGTGGTGGACGCGCTGAAGGCCCGTCACGACGTCGTTGTGGTCGACATGGGCTGGCCCGACACTGAGGCCGGGCTGGCCGACATTGCCACCTTTGGGGCGTCTCGCCTGGCAGGCGAGGCCCTGCTCGGCCTGGTGGGGTGGTGACCGTGCGGCTCGGAGTGGACATCGGCGGAACGAAGGTCGACGCGGTGATCGTCGACGATGCTGGCGATGTGCTGTATCGGCATGTGCGACCGTCGGGCCGCGGTGAGGAGGCGGTCCTCGCAAACGTCACAGGGGCGGTCGACGTCGTGTGCGCCGAGGCGGGGATTGAGCCGGGTGACGCGGCTTCAATCGGGGTGGGCGTGCCCGGCTCGGTGCTTGATGGCGTGGTCACCTATGCTCTCAACCTTGGCATTTCGCGGCTTGACCTTGGCCATGTCCTGACTCAAACGTGGGGTACGCGCCCCACGGTCGACAACGACGTCAACGCCGCGGCCGTGGGCGCATGGGTGACATCAGGCGCGCGGCGCGACGCAACCGCATTCCTCAACCTGGGTACGGGACTCGCGGCAGGAATCATTCTCGACGGGAAACTGTGGCAGGGTGCGCGCGGCACCGTGGGGGAGATCGGCATGATCTCGTTCGATCCGGCCGGGCCGGAAGGGCCCGACGGTATTCCCGGCGGGATTGAGACGTGCGCGTCCGGCAGCGGGATCGCATGGCAGGCGGGCGGGGAGGCAGCCTCGTCGGTCTTGGCCAGGGCCGATGTCGATGCGGACGCGGCCCTGATTCGCGAGCGCATGTTTCAGGCGGTGGCCACGGCGGTCAGGATCCTGATCCTCACGCTCGACGTGGAGGAAGTACTGCTCGGTGGCGGGCTCACCCGCATGGGCCCCGACCTGATCGAGGGGGCGCGGCGAGTGATGCGCGACTGGGAGCGTCGCAGCGAGTTCATGGCGTCCGTCGACCTGACCTCGCGGACGCGAATGCTCGATCCGGATGTGCCGCTCGCGGCCATCGGGGCCGCAATGAGAGGAGCAGGACGTGGCTGAAGTGCTGATCGTCGAAGGCGGCGAGGCCGCGGGCAGGCTGGTTTCCGACCACATCGTTGGGCTGGTCCAGATTAGGCCGGACATGGTGTTGGGAGTGGCCACCGGGTCCACCCCGCTTCCCGTGTATCGCGAGCTTGCTCGGCGCCACTCGCGGGGCGTCGACTTCAGCCGCGCGTGGGCCTTCGCGCTCGACGAGTATGTTGGGCTGCCCGAGGGTCACCCCCAGAGCTATCGCGCCGTCATCGACCGGGAGGTCACCGTGCCGCTTGGCTTTGATCGCTCACATGTCAACGTGCCCGATGGCGGGGACGGCGACATTGAGACCACGGGAGAGCGCTATGAGGCGGCTCTTCACGCGCATGGCGGTGTCGACCTTCAGTTGCTTGGCATCGGCACCACGGGGCATATCGGCTTCAACGAGCCTGGATCGAGTTTCGCTTCCCTGACCCGTGTCAAGACCCTGACCGAACAGACCCGCGCCGACAACGCGCGGTTCTTCGACTCCTTGGAGGACGTGCCGATTCACTGTGTCACGCAGGGTCTCGGGACGATCCTGCGGGCTCGCCACCTGGTGCTCTTGGCGTTCGGCGAGGCAAAGGCGACGGCCGTCGCGGCCGCGGTGGAGGGCCCCGTGACCGCGTCTGTGCCTGGTTCGGCGATCCAACTACACCCGCACGTCACCGTGGTGGTGGACGGGGCCGCCGCATCGCGGCTCGAACACGCCGACTACTACCGGTGGGCTCGGGACCACAAGCCCGCCTGGCAGGGCCTCTGACGTGTACACCGATATTCACTGCCACGGTGGCGGTGGCCACTCCTTTGGCGACACGGTCGAGGGCACGCTCGCAGCGTTCGCGGCTCATCGCGCGCACGGGACCGGGCGCGTGGTCGCGTCGTTGGTGTCCGAGCCTCTCGAGCGCACCGCAGCCGCCATGGACGTCATCCGGCAGGCGATGGCCTTGGATGCGGGGCTCCTGGGCGTCCACCTCGAGGGCCCCTTCTTGGCGCCTGGCCGAAAGGGGGCGCACGACGCGTCGGCCCTTGCGATCCCCACGCCCGATGTCGTCGACGCCTTGCTCGACGCGGCCGACGGCATCGTCCGCCAGATCACACTTGCCCCGGAACTGCCGCACGCGCTCGACGCGATTGAGCGGTTTGTCGAGGCGGGCGTGGTGGTCGCCGTGGGCCACACGGAGGCCGATGCCGAAACGGCGAGTGCCGCTTTTGATCGCGGCGCGACCCTGCTCACGCACGCCTTCAACGCCATGCCTGGCATCACGGGACGCACCCCCGGCCCCGTGGGCACGGCCATCGCGGACCGGCGCGTGAGTCTCGAAGTCATCGCGGACGGCATCCATGTGGACCCCCGCCTGATCGCGATGCTGTTCAACGCCGCTCCCGGGCGCATCGTCCTGATGACCGACGCCATGGCCGCTGCGGCCGCGGCGCCGGGTCGTTACATGCTTGGCAGCCTCGCGGTGGATGTGGTGGACGGCCGGGCCGTCATCGCGGGCACGGACACGCTTGCCGGCTCCGCGTTGACCATGGACAGGGCGGTGGAGGTGTGCGTCGACGCCGGAGTGCCTCGAGAAGCAGCGATGGCTGCGGCTACCGAGACGCCCGCGCGAGTGTTGGGTCGCTAACTCGCGCTTCACTACCTGAAGACGATCGTCCTGTGACCGTCGAGGAGCACCCGGTGCTCGGCGTGCCACCGGACTGCACGCGCCAAAGCGCGCCGCTCCACGTCGGCGCCGATCGCGGTGAGCGATTCGGGCGTGAAGGTGTGATCCACGCGCTCCACGTCCTGCTCGATGATCGGCCCGTCGTCCAGGTCCGCCGTGACGTAGTGCGCGGTCGCCCCGATGAGCTTTACGCCACGGTCGTGTGCCTGGAAGTACGGACGGGCGCCCTTGAAGCTGGGAAGGAACGAATGGTGGATGTTGATGGCCCGCCCGTACAGAGCACGCGATAGGTCGGGCGACAGGATTTGCATGTACCGCGCCAGCACCACGAGTTCTGTGTCCAACTCGCCAACCAGGTCCAGCAGTGCGGTCTCTGAAGCGGGCTTGGTGTCGGCGGCGACGGGGATATGCACAAAGCGCTTGCCGTAGAACTGGGCAAGATCACGGAGGTGTTCGTGATTTCCCACCACGGCGACGATGTCGACGGGTAGGGTGCCAGCCCGTTCGCGGACTAACAGATCGTTCACGCAGTGGTCGGCCTTGGACACCAACACCACGGTGCGCATCCGTCTGCCCGCCACATCGAGGCTCCAGGTCATGTCGAAACTTTCGGCGAGTGCGCCGAACGCCGACTCCAACTCGACCCGCGGTGTGGGAGCGGTGACCTCGACGCGCATGAAGAACAGGCCTGTGTCGGGGTCCCCAAACTGCTGCGATTCGGTGATGTTGCCGCCGTGTTCTGCGAGCAATCCGGAGACGGCGTGGACGATGCCCGGGCGGTCGGGGCACGACAAAGACAGCACCCAGGCAGTCTGTTCGGTGGACACGGCCACAAGGCTAGTCGTGTTTGGGTCAAAATCCTGACACCATGGACCCATGAGCGACGACCTTGACGTGCGCATTGACCGCATCGACCACGATCACGCGGGCGAGTTGCTCACCGTGCGCCGGGCAGCCTTCGTGGCCGAGGCGCAGTTGTACAACGATCCTCACATTCCCGCGCTCACCCAGACGCTCGAAGAGCTCGAGGAGGATCTGGCAAGCGACGACGTCGTGACGCTGGGCGCGTGGCACGGGCCCCGGCTCGTCGGCTCCATCCGGGTGGGGATCGAGGGGCAGAAGGCCACGATCGGTCGCCTGGCGGTGGTCCCCGACATGCAGTCCCGGGGTATCGGGACGCAATTGCTGTTCGCGGTGCTGGCCTACCTGCCCGACAACACCACCGAGGTGTGGGTCTTCACGGGGCAGAACTCGAAGCACAACATTGAGCTGTACAACAAGGCGGGCTACGAGCACCAGTTCGATGACGTGTCCGGTGACCTCACGTACGCCTACCTGCGGAAGATTCTTGAGGCTGGCAACATCGTCGACGATGCCTGACACCTGCGGGGCCTCGCTATGCCGGGGACCCGCG
>DGBM01000124.1 GCA_002384765.1 Demequinaceae bacterium UBA4004 | reverse complement strand
ATAGACAAACGAAAAGGGCGACTTGCGTCGCCCTTTTTCTATTCGCACAAACTCAGCCGCGCTGGCGCAGGGCTTCGATGCGGTCTTCCAGTGAAGGATGGGTCATGAACAGCCCGGCCATGCCATGCTTCAGCGAGCCGTTGATGCCGAACGCCTTCAGCGTATCGGGCATATGCACCGGCACGCCCTGTTCGGCGCGCAGGCGCTGCAGGGCACCGATCATGGCGCTGGTGCCGGCCAATTGGGCGCCGGCTTCGTCGGCGCGGTACTCACGTTTGCGCGAGAACCACATGACGATGATGCTGGCAAGGATGCCCAGGACCAGCTCAGCGAAGATCGTTGCGACGAAGTACCCGATGCCATGGCCGTCCTCGTTCTTGAGAATGGCCTTGTCGACGAAGTTGCCGAAGATTCGCGCGAAGAACATGACGAAGGTGTTCACCACGCCCTGGATCAGCGCCAGGGTCACCATGTCGCCATTGGCCACGTGGCCGATCTCGTGGGCCAGCACCGCGCGCACTTCATCCGGGGAGAAGCGCTCAAGCAGGCCCTGGCTGACGGCTACCAGTGCGTCGTTGCGGTTCCAGCCGGTGGCGAAGGCGTTGGCTTCGTAGGCCGGGAAGATGCCGACCTCGGGCATCTTGATGCCGGCTTCACGCGACAGTTGCTCGACGGTCTGCAGCAGCCACTGCTCGTGCCGGGTGCGTGGCTGACTGATGATCTCCGTGCGGGTGCTCATCTTTGCCATCCATTTGGAAATGAACAGCGAAATCAACGAGCCCGCGAAGCCGAACACTGCGCAAAACACCAGCAGACTGCCGTAGTTCTGGCCGGTGTAGCGATCGACCCCGAGTAGCTTCAGGGTGATGCTGGCGATGACCAGTACCGCAAGGTTGGTGGCCAGGAACAAGAAAATGCGCATCATGTTGCGGCAGACTCCAGGGTAGGAATTGAAGAACGATAGGCTATATAAGGTGCGCCCCTGAGCTATTCAACCGGGCGACTATTTCAAGCTATGTCGTCTGTGCGGCAAGGCTGGAGTGCGAAGGTGAGTCGGGCTTGTTTTCGAACAGTAGCCGGGCCAGCTGGGCAATGCGCTCGCCATGTCCGCCCTTCAGCGCATCGCGCAGCTGATGGGCAAGGCTGGCCTGGATGCGCAACACGCTGGGCGGCAGGCTGCGGTCGCCGGCGATGTATCCCGGTACGGCGCGCGTCAGGCGAATAAAGCCTTTTTCGGTGAGCACCGCCTGATCCAGAGCCTGAAACTGAATGGTGCTGTCGAAGCGTATATAACCTTCATCGGCCAGCCAGAGCAGTGCACCGAGGCAGCTCTGGTGGCGCTTGGTGGGAAGGCCGAACTCGTCGGGCTCTTCCCGGCCGATCAGATCCTCGACATATAGCGCAACCTTGCGCGGGAAGGCCTGGTAAAGCATTAGCAGGCCGGCTGCCGCATCCTTGTAGAAATCGTCGATCTGCAGGTCCATCGGGTTACTGCTGATAGGTCTTGAGGAAGTTGCCGATGCGGCCGATGGCCTGTTCCAGATCGTCCACGCGGGGCAGGGTGACCACGCGGAAGTGATCCGGCCACGGCCAGTTGAATGCCGTGCCCTGGACGATCAGCAGCTTCTCGGAAAGCAGCAGGTCAAGGACGAACTTCTCATCATTGTGGATGGGGCAGATCTTCGGGTCGATCCGCGGAAATGCGTAAAGCGCGCCCATTGGTTTGACGCAACTGACGCCCGGAATGTCGTTGAGCAGTTCCCAGGTGCGATTGCGCTGCTCGAGCAGGCGACCCGGTGGTAGCACCAGATCGTTGATGCTCTGATATCCACCCAGCGCGGTCTGGATCGCGTGCTGCGCCGGTACGTTGGCGCACAGGCGCATGTTGGCGAGGATATCCAGGCCTTCGATGTAGCTCTGCGCTTTGTGCTTCGGCCCCGAGATCGCTACCCAGCCAGAGCGGAAGCCAGCGACGCGATAGGACTTTGAAAGCCCGTTGAAGGTCAGGCAGAGTACGTCCGGGGCGAGAGAAGCGGTGGAAATGTGCACGGCGTCGTCGTAGAGGATCTTGTCGTAGATCTCGTCGGAAAACAGCACCAGCTTGTGCTGACGTGCCAGCTCCACCATGCCTTCGAGCACTTCTTTCGGGTAGACCGCGCCGGTCGGGTTGTTCGGGTTGATCAGCACCAGCGCTTTGGTGTTAGGCGTGATCTTGGCCTTGATGTCGGCCAGGTCCGGCCACCAGTTGGCCTGTTCGTCGCAGAGGTAATGCACCGGCTTGCCGCCGGCCAGACTCACCGCAGCCGTCCACAATGGGTAGTCCGGTGCAGGAATCAGCACTTCGTCGCCGTTGTTCAACAGCGCCTGCATGGACATCACGATCAGCTCGGACACGCCGTTGCCAAGATAGATGTCTTCGATGCTGACGCCTTCCACCTGCTTCTGCTGGTAGTACTGCATGATTGCCTTGCGGGCGCTGAACAGACCTTTCGAGTCGCTGTAGCCCTGGGCAGTAGGCAGATTGCGGATCACGTCCTGAAGGATCTCCTCCGGTGCTTCGAAACCGAACGGCGCCGGGTTGCCGATGTTGAGCTTGAGGATCCGGTGTCCCTCGTCCTCGAGCCGTTTGGCCTCGGCGAGCACCGGTCCGCGGATCTCGTAGCAGACGGACGCGAGCTTCTTGGACTGGGAGACGAGGCGCATGCGCTACAGGGTGTCAGGTGCGGCCGGGAGGGTCCTCGTGATTCTCGTCATGTGGCCCGCCGTCGTGGCCGGGCCGACCCGGGCGTATGCCGCTGGGCTCGCCGGGTGCCTCAGTGCAGCAGGCAGCCCAGCGAGCTCGCCTCGCTCGTGAGCGTCAGGCGGACACCGACCTCCCCGCCCGGCGGGCTCGCCTCGGCCGTCAGCTCGCGGCCCCCCTCGGTGAGCCGGAGCACGACGCCGGGGGCGGTGGTGACCCGTCGCCAGCCCACGGCCCGCAGGTAGGTCTCGACCTCGTCGACCGACGGGCCGCTGATCTGCCCCCAGGTCAGCTCGGCCCAGCCGTCGTCCGTGATCCCGCACGGCGGCCCCGTGCTGGTCCCGAGCGGGCGGAGCTNNGAGGATCCCGTGCGGGCGGCGTCCGACGGGGACGAGCGCGGCGGGCTCGGCCGGGGCGGGCCCCAGCCCCGGCTCAGGCTCCAGCGACCACGAACTTTCGGCGGGCCCGGTCCGGCGACGCATGTGGCCATCATCCTCGGCGGGAGCGTGGACGAGCGGGCGATCGAGCGAAACGAGGCCGCCCCAGTCGGCGCGGCGCGCCCAGCGCACCCCCCAGCGCACCAGCAGCACGAGGGCTGCAACGGCGATGGGCACGCCGACGGCGGTCGTCGTCAGGCCGAGACTGTAGCCGTCGGGCAGCTGGGCGAAGCACAGCACCGTGGCCACGACGGGGAGCCACCGCCGGGCTGCGGGTCCGGCGTCGCCCTCGCGGTCGGTGGCGGCGAGGAGCGGCAGGGCCCAGAGGAAGTACCAGCCGAGGAAGGCCGGCGCGAGGACGATGACGGCGAGGAAGGCCCAGCCGGCCGCCCGGACGACCCGCCCCTCCCACCCCCGAGCGGCCTCCTCGGCCCGGTCCCGGGGGGTGGCCAGCGGCTTGGCCGCGGCCAGCCAGCTGAGGACGAGGACGAGCGCGAGGACGACGAGACCGGTCCCGCGCGCGACCGCGATGCCGACCTCGCGCCACTCAGGCTGCCCGAGCACGTGACCGACCGCGCCGACCGCCATGCCGACGGCCGTGGGCAGCGAGGTCCACTGCTCGTTGCGGCCCGGCGTGGCGCCTGGGTTGAGCCAGGCCGCGCCCAGGCCCGCGGCCCGGCTGACCAGCGCCATGGTCAGCGCGGCGGTCACGAGGGTGAGCGCGAGGCCGGAGGCGGCGTCCCCACGCCGAAGAGTGCCCCTCCACTCGGCCGCCGCCTCCTGCTCCCCCAGCCGCGTCCCGGCCAGGCGCCGGGCCCACAGGAGTGCGACGAAAGGCAGCGCCACCACGGCGGTGACCTTCACCATGGCCCCCGCCGAGACGAGCAGCACGGCGGCGACGAGACGCCCGCGCAGCGCGAGGGAGAAGCCCGCGACGACGGCAGCCACCATGAGCGCGTCGTTGTGGGCGCCGCTGATGAAGTGCGCTCCGACGAGCGGGGTGGCGATCGCGAGCCAGGCGGCCTGCCGGCCGGAAGCGCCGACGCGGCGGGCGACATCGGAGACCGCCCACGCGAGGACGACGACCGCCGCGACCGCGACGAGGCGCAGCAGCAGGAGGGCCACCCAGAGGTGGTCGCCCGCGACGGTGGCGACGACCCGCGCGATGAGCAGCCACACCGGCCCGTACGGCGAGGGGGACTCGAGCCACGTGGGAGCGGTCGACTCCCGCCAGGGCGAGGTCAGGTCGCTGACCCCGTGCTCGTACGGGCTGAGCCCATCGGCCCAGAGTGCGCCCTGTGCGGCGTAGGAGTAGAGGTCTCTGCTGTACAGGGGGGCGGACGCGACGAGCGGCGCGAACCACAGGGCTGCCGTGACCCACCACCACCGTTCGCCGACAGCCGCGGGCCGCAGACGCCACCACGCGAGGACGAGCGCGCCCATCGCGAGGACCGACCCGGTCGCGGCCAACGGGGAGCCGCCCGACTCGACGCTCGGGGCCAGGCCGGGCCAGAGGATGCGGGTGTGGAGGGTCGGTCTCGAGCCGGACCCCCAGGACGAGGCAGCCAGGGCGACCGCAGCCGCCAGGCCTGCGTAGCGCCACCGAGCCGCGGCGCGCGGCCCGGCCGGCCCCCGCTCGTCACTCATGGGTGATGGGTTCGTCTCCCCAGGCGAGCAGGCGCCACCCCGCGTCGGGGTCGCCTTCCAAGGTCACGACGAGCGTGTTGTCCAGCCGACGCGAGTCGAAGAAGGCCGGGTCGAGGCTCGTGGCGGCGGACACCCAGACCCGCATCGCCGCGCCGTGGCTCACCGCGACGGCCGATGCGTGACCGTCGCCGGCGATGCGCCGGATCGCCGCCTCGTAGCGGGACATGAAGCCGATGCCCGAGTCGCCGCCCGGGATCGAGTGCTCCGGGTCGTCGCGCCAGCGCTTCACCGCGTCGATGAACGGGCCCCACTCGGTCGACATCTCGTAGTCGCCGGCCTGGATCTCGCGCAGCCCCGGCAGCACGACGACGTCGACGCCGAGCGCGGCCGCGAGGGGCTCGGCCGTCTGCTGCGCGCGCAGCAGGTCGGAGACATAGATCGCCCCGAGGTCCTCGGCAGCGAGCTTCGCGGCCAGCTGCCGGGCCTGCTCGCGCCCGGCCTCGGTGAGGTGGCGGCCCGGGACGGCCGTGTCGAGCTGGCGTGCGACGTTGGCGTGCGTCTCACCGTGGCGGACGAGGAAGAGTCGCACGGTCACTCGCCCTTGTCGGCGACGCCCGTCAGGCACTCCACGGTGGCCGGGTCGACGTCCCGGTCCGTGTAGAAGTCCGGCGCCTCGACGGGCACTGTCTCGTGTGGTGGGACGGTCAGGTCCACCTCGTGGATGGTGAGGACGTTGAGCTCTGCCGTGGAGACGAGGGAGATGGCCACCCGGATGTCGAGTGCCTCGTCCGTCGTGTTGGCGAAGGTGCCCGCGAAGCTCCAGACCCCACCGGACTGGTCGCACGAGTCCGTCTCCAGCATCGCCTCGAGGTCGAACGCGCCACCGGGGACGGCCTCCGAGGGGTCCGCCGAGGTGGTCTGCGTCTCGTACGGGGTGAGGGTCGGCTGGATCGGGACGCTGACGGTGCCCTCCTCCGTGGGTGCTGGCTCCGGTTGACCACACGCCGCCACCCCGACGAGCGAGGTGACCGCGAGAGCGAGCCCAGCGGCATACGTCAACGGTCTGCGCACGGGGCCCATTGTGCCCTGTGCGCCGGGCTCAGGGCGGGAGGAGGAGCCGGGCGGCGAAACCGGCGGCGATGACGGCAACTCCGGCGACGATGGCCACGGTGTCAGCGACCCGCCACGCCGCCTCGGCGGCCCAGGTCCGGCGACGCGCCTCGGCGAACCCGCGTGCGTCCATGGCCAGCGCGAGGGTCGCAGCCTGCCCGAGGGCTCCGATGAGCAGCCCGCCGGTGACGACGACGGCCTCCCGCAGCCGGGCGACGACACCACGGTCGGCCCGGACACCGCGCACACGGCGGGTCTTCATCAGCTCGTCCCACAGGGCGTCGAACGACTGGACCCGTTGGAGGGCTGCCGTGGCCGCGACGACGGGTCTGGGCGGCAGGCGCAGACGTTGGGCGAGATGATCACCCAGGCGCTCCGGGTCGAGGTAGCCGACGACGAAGGCCGAGGGCACGACCAGGCACAGCACCCGCAGCCCGGCGCCCGAGGCGACCTCGACGTCGCGGCCGCCGAGGAGCCACGCCGACCACGCCACCCCCACGACGGCCAGCACGGCCGGGACGAGGCGCGTCAGCACCCCCCGGACCCGCCCCACCGGCCGACGTCCCGGGCCGGGGGCGACGAGGCCGATCAGCCCGAGGAGCACCTCGACCCCGAGCACCGCCAGGCCCTGCCGCCACGTCTCCAGCAGTGCGGGCAACGGGAGGACGCTGAGCCCGACCGCCAGGAGGGCCAACGGCCCCACCCGGGCCACGAGCGGACGACGCTCCGGCGTCTCCGGG
>DGBM01000128.1 GCA_002384765.1 Demequinaceae bacterium UBA4004 | reverse complement strand
CCGCGAGCGGATCCTGCTGACCGGCGACCTGCCCTCCCCCGCCAACCCGCCGTCGGGCTGCCGCTTCCACACCCGCTGCCCGTGGCGCCAGCCGACCCGCTGCGACACGGACCGCCCGGTGCTGCGGACCGTGGCGCTGCCCGGCGTGCCGGCCGAGCACCGGGTCGCCTGCCACTGGGCCGAGCAGATCGAGGCGGGCGAGCTGCGCCCGCACGAGGTCGAGGCGGTCGCCGTCGAGCAGATGGCGGGCATCTCTCAGCCGGACTCCCCCATCATCGGCCCGACCTCGATCGGCGAGATCGGCTGACAGCAAAGGGGCGCCGCTCCCACGAGCGGCGCCCCTCCCTAGGCTGAAGCGTGCGCCCAGGTACGCAAACGCTTGGTCAAACGCTATCGCGTGAACCGAGGCTTGCGATTAGACGCAGGAGTTGGGCGGCGTCTTGAACTGCCCCGTGGTTACCGTGGATCCATTGTGCTCGTAGGTTGCGTACACCCAGGTCGCACCGGCGTCAGAATAAACGGTGAAGATGTGGCACTTCTCGGTGTACTTGAGGACGTAGTCGACCGATGTCTGCAGCGTTCGGTCTGTGTAGAGTTCCTTGGCATTCGAGAACAGGCCGGTGATTCGAACGGAGTTGCAGGAAGTGCAGATCTTGAGTTTGTACTCCTTGATGTTCCCCGTAAGGTTACGACATCCCACAACCTCGATCGTCAGGCAGTCGGGCGATACCGCGTAGGCGGGGGCAGCGACGATGAGGGGGACAGCTGGGACTGCCCACGCCGCGCCCTTGACGAGCGTTCTGCGCGAGACGCCCTTCTTCTGGCTCTCTTGCGACATTGCTCCACTCCCCTGGCTCCGCGGCGCGCTTGCGCCTGCCCATCCCCCAATACAGAGCCGAGCGTAACACCCGCGATGCCTTCCGCGCGCAACTGTGATAAATGAGGCAGTCACAGAGCGATCAGCGACCTGTCTGCTCAAGCAGGCCCCGTCGCACCAACAGCTCGAGATAGCCGATCACGTCTTGCTCGACGTCCCCCGGCAGACGCCCGACGACCTCAGCCACGTCGGAGACCACGTCCTCGCTGCCCTCGGACGCCACCAGCCAGATCAGGGCCGCGGTCCCGCCCAGCCTGAGCGGGAGCCCGTCGGGCAACCGCATGAGGAACAGCTCGGGACCCGTCGTGTCCCCACGCTCGCCGAGGACGTGGGCCACTCGAGACGGCACGGTGTATGTCATCCCCTCGGGCTCTTTCGTCGGTGAGTGACGATGGAAGCCATCTCGGCGACCACCCAACGGAGCCGCTCCAGGTAGGCCCGGGCCAGTTCGCGACGGGTGGGCGGCCTGCCCAGCCACACAGTCATCCGCCGACTGTTCGGCAGCACGAGTTTGACTGCCACCCTCAAGGAACCTGCCAACGACGGCTCGGCTCGCACCCTCGCCCACCACAACCGTCGACGGGATGAGTCACCGGTCGAGAGCGCAGACCACAGCGCGTGCTCCCGACGCGAGCGAAAGCGGTCGAGGTTGCCAGTCGCCGCCGCGAGGGCCACTTCGGCGCGTAGGTCGCGGGCCAGCTCCTCCACTGTGGTGCGTTCCAGTTCTGTCGCCTCCGTCCACGCCCGCCTGATGTCGTCGGCGTTCTGCGAGTTCATCCGCGCGGCGTGCACCAAGAGGATCAGGCGCTGGGCGGTCAGGTGGGGGACTGGGCAGGGGTAGCCGGCGATCGACGTCTCGACCCGCTCTGCCCAGAGCCGATCGAACGTATCTTCCGGGTCGCCACCGATGCCAGGGAAAGACCGGTGGACATCCACGAGTGCCAAGTTGGGATGCTGCATCGTCGCTGCGTGCTCGAACGCCGAGCCATCCTCGAAGTCGAACTTCGTCGACCAGCCGTGCGCGTGCATGGCGGCAACGAAGGCGGCGAGGTGGCTCGGCCGGACCAGAACGTCCGCGTCCACGCTTCTCCGAGGGGCGGTGCGGTCGTCCTCGTCTCGGCCGAGGAGTGCCGGGTGCACGCCAGGCCCCTTGATGTGGAGCACCTCGACGCCGGCATCCTCGGCGAGGGCCTGGATGCTGGCGTGGGTGAGGCGGATCCCGACGTCGAGGGGCATCAGGTCGCTCACGCGCCCAGCGTAACCGGGCTCGCCGGGACCGAAGGGCGTCAGGAGGTCGCGGTCCCGGTGGTAGCGTGCGTGCGTCTTGGCAGGGTGGGCTGACTGTGAGTGGGGCGCATATGAAGGTCGTCATCACCGGGGGGGCCGGCTTCATCGGCGCGAACCTCGGCCGCGAGCTGCTGAGTCGATCGGAGGTCGACTCGGTCGTGGCGTTCGACAACCTCACCACCGGTTTCCGCAGCAACCTCGAAGGCACCGGGATCGAGCTCGTCGAAGCCACGATCCTCGACGCCACCGCCCTCGATGAGGCGTGCGACGGCGCCGACGCGATCGTGCACCTGGCCGCCCTCCCGTCGGTCCCCCGCTCGGTCATCGACCCGATCGCCTCGCACCACTCGAATGCGACCGGGACCTTGGAGGTGCTCCAGGCGGCCCGGCGCGCGGGCGGCACCCACGTCGTGGTGGCCTCGTCATCATCGGTCTACGGCGCGAACCGCGAGCTGCCCAAGCGGGAGAGCATGCGAACCGCGCCCATCTCGCCGTATGCCGTGAGCAAGCAGGCGACGGAGGCCTACACGATCGCCTTCGGCCACACGTACGGCCTCCCGACCCTGGCCTTCCGCTTCTTCAACGTCTACGGGCCGCTCCAGGCCGCCGGCCACGCGTATGCCGCCGTGGTGCCGGCGTTCGTCGATGCCGCCCTCCGTGGGGTGCCGCTGTCGGTGCACGGGGACGGTGAGCAGACCCGCGACTTCACCTACGTCGGCACGGTCGCACGAGTCCTCGCGGACGCCGTCACGAACCAGGTTGCGGACCTCGACCCGGTCAACCTCGCCTTCGGCACCCGGACGTCGCTCAACGGCCTCATCGACGAGCTCTCGCAGGTCCTCGGGGACTCTCCGGGCGTCCAGCACGTCGAGCCGCGGGCTGGGGACGTCCGCGACTCGCAGGCAGACAACTCGCGCCTGCTCAGCCTCTTCCCCGACGTGAAGCCGGTCTCGCTGCGCGACGGACTCCAGGCGACGGTGGACTGGTTCCGGACCCTTCCGGACTACCAGNNCTCGGCCTCTGGGTTGGCTGGGCAGGGATCAGGGCGGCGCTCGCCGGCCACGCGCTTTCGCCCGGGTCGCCCTACGTCGTCGCACCAATGTCCTTGGCGGCCGGCGTGGCGCTCGGCACCCTCCTGGCGCCTCACGCACGGAGGTGGGGCGTCGCGGTGGCCCTGCTCGGGGCGGCGGCGTTCCTGCTCGTCGCGGTGCTCGCCACCGGCGGACCCGCGAAAGGCGCGACCGGCTATGCGAACGCGAACGCCGCGCTGGCCGTCCAGCTGATCGGCCTCTGCGGACTGGCCCTCCTCGCCACTCCTCGCGGGCGCAGGTGGCCATTGGTCCTGGCGGCGGTCATCAGCCTCGGGGTGACGGCGGCCAACGCCTCAGTGGCCGGTCTTGCGTTGGGGCTCCCCCTGCTCGCGCTGGTCCTGGGGATGGGCTGGAAGCCAGCTCAGCGGCATACGGAAAAGGTCGTCGCAGCAGTCCTCGGTGGTGCGGCGACCGTCGTGTCAGCGACCGCTGTGGTGGCGTTGGCCACCCAACCGAGCTGGCCCGCGGCGGTGGTGAGGCTCCTCGACCAAGCCCGGCACACCC
>DGBM01000169.1 GCA_002384765.1 Demequinaceae bacterium UBA4004 | reverse complement strand
CCCTCTTGCGCGTGCTCGATCGCGTTGGACAGCAAATTGCGCACGATGCGCCCCACGCGCGGAGAGTCCATTGACGCGATGTGGGGGCCCTCCTCCATCCACAGCCTCAGTTCGACACCTTGCTCCGAGGCCAGGAGGGCGAGGGTCTCGACCTGATCCCTCACCACGTCGCCAAGGTCGTGGTCCTTGAAGTCCAGTTGGGCAGCCCCAGCGTCGATGCGGGAGATCTCCAGGAGGTCCGCGAGTAGCGCCTCGAAGCGGTCCAACTGCNNGCCATCCGCACCGTGGTCAGCGGCGTCCGCAGTTCGTGGGAAACGTCCGAGACGAATCGCCGCTGCAGCCGGGACAGGTCCTCCATACGGGTGATCTGACGCTGCAATGACGTGGCCATGTCATTGAACGTCGTGGCGAGGGTTGCCATCTCGTCGTTGCCTTTGACGCGCATGCGTTCGGACAGGTGGCCGTCGGCCAGCCTCGCGGCCACGCGGGCGGCAGCTCGGATGGGCCGCACGGCCTGCAACGTCACGGTCCAGGTCATGAACACCACGAGCACCACCAGCACGGTGGCGCCGAACGCGAGCACCCGTTGAATGAGTTCCAACGTGGCCTCCTCGTCGGCGAGCGAGTAGACAAAGTACATCTCGTAATTGCCGGCGGATCTCAAGGTGAGGGACGCGCCGACCACCACGGCGGGCCCGCCGCCGTCCGGCTCTGCGGCATGTTGCCAGTACTGGCTTTCTCCGGTGGCCACCTTTGAACGCAGATCGGGGGTGATGATCGACAGCAACGCCCCTTCGCCCGACGGTGTGAGGAACACGTCGGAGTCATTCCCCGGTGCGCGCACCAGGAGTATGTCGCGGGATTCGCCCCCCAGCTTGCTGAGGGCTGCCACCTGGTCGTTCACGAGTTGCTGGAGTTCGCCTGGGGTCTCCGCTGGCGACGCCTCGAACGTCTGCTGAGTGGTGTCGACATCTCTCGCCGACTCCACGAGGATGCGCTCCACGCGCTTCTCCACGAGGCCGTCACGGATTTGAGTGGTCACGTACGCGCCCAATACCGCCACCGCAGCAAGGCCCACCACCAGCGTCGAGGTGATGACCCGCAGCAGCATGGACCGCGTCCACCGCCGCCAAAGTTTCTGAGCCGGCGCGAGCAGCATCGTGCCTACCGCACGCGCGCTGAAGTTCACGACGTGTGGCCGCCAGCTTTGTAGCCCACCCCGCGCACCGTGAGCACAATTTCGGGATTCTCGGGATCACGTTCGATCTTGGCGCGAAGCCGCTGGATGTGAACATTCACCAGCCGGGTATCCGCGGCGTGGCGGTAGCCCCACACGTCCTCGAGCAGCACCTCACGCGTAAACACCTGGCCGGGGGCCCTCGCCAAGGTGACCAGCACGTCGAATTCGAGAGGTGTCAACTGGACCACCTCACCGGCCCGGGTGACACGGTGGCCGGTCACGTCGATCTCAAGGTCGCCGATGCGCACCACGCCAGGCGACACGTTGTCATTGCGACGCAAGCGGGCACGCACTCGTGCGATCAGTTCGCGCGGCTTGAACGGCTTCGGAATGTAATCGTCTGCGCCGGACTCCAAGCCAAGCACCACATCCACCGTGTCCGACTTTGCGGTCAACATGATGATCGGCACACCCGACTCTGCGCGAATCTCCCGGCAAATATCGATGCCCGACTTTCCGGGCAGCATGAGGTCGAGCAAGATCACGTCAGGCTGCTCGGCCCGAAAGATCCCCACCGCGCGGTCGCCGTGGTCACAAAACACGGGGTCGAAGCCGTCGGCACGAAGCACGATGCCCGTCATCTCGGCGACGGCGGGATCGTCGTCGACCACCAGGATCTTTGCAGTCATATCGCCATGATGCCACGCCCCACGAATTGCCGTGAGTACACGCCTTGGGACAGTGGACCTAGCATGGCAAGATGGGCGACACATAGTCGAGGAGGGGTCGTGACGGACGACAACACGTCGGGCAACGGCGGCTGGGCCCCTCCCGACGGCGCGCCGCAGGGCTGGACGCCTCCCGAACCGTCCAGCGGCGGCGCCCCCGCAGCTCCGACTCCTGGCAGCGGCGGTTGGCCCGTGCCCGACGCTCTTCGCCCAGCTCCGGCGGCCCCGGGGGTCTCCACCGCCCCCTCCGCAGCGAACACCGCCACCGACGCGTACGCGCGGTACAAGCCGGGGATCATCGTGCTACGGCCCCTCAGCTTTGGCCAGCTTCTTGACGGCGGCATCAAGGCGCTTCGCCACAACCCCAAGGTGATGATCGGCCTCAATGGCGCGGTCGCCTTGGGTGCGACTGCGGCGATGTTCGGACTCGGCTACGAGTACTTCAGCAGCACTCTGTCCTTTGACCCCAACGCCAACGAACAGGCGTTCTCCGCCGGGTCAATCGTGGGACTCGCGCTAGGAACACTGGTCGCGACCTTCCTGTTGACCATGGTCACGGTCATCAGTTCGGTATCAGTCGGACGCTCCGTCATTGGTGAGGTCATCGGTGCTCGCGAGGCCTGGACGCGGGCCCTGAGGCGCATGCCCACGGTGATCGCCATCACCCTGCTCATGACGCTCGCGCTCGTTCTCGGCTACGGCGTCGTGATCGGCGTGATCGTCCTGTCCGCGCTCGTCGCCCCGGTGCTTGCGGTCATCGTGGGCGTCATTGTGGGCCTGGGGTCTGTGGTCCTGGTGGCGTGGCTTGCCATCAGGTTGTGCATCACGCTGCCTGCCGCGGCGTTGGAACGGCTCGGACCGATCGCGTCGATGCGGCGCTCGTGGCGTCTCACCACTGGCCGGTTCTGGATGATTCTCTCCGTGCTGCTGGTCGCCACCATCATCACCAGCGTCATCCAAAACGTGATCTCCGCGCCCGTGGGCGTGCTCATGCCGCTTGCTTTCCTCAACTCCGACTCGCCACCCACCGGTCTGATGATTCTCCTGCTGGCCGTCGCGTCCTACGTCGGCTTGCTGCTGTCCACCGTGTACGTCGCGTCGGTGACGGCCGTGGTCTACACCGATCAGCGGATGCGGCGCGAGGGCTTCGACCTCGTGCTGGCTCAGGCCGCAGCGCGTTCGGGTGTGTAGATGCGCCTTTCTATCCCGGTGACGCCGGATCCTGACACGGCGCGAAGGTGGGCCGACGACGAGTTGTCCAAGTCGATCTATCACCGTGGGGAGTCTCTTGCGGACCGGCTCGGGCGTTGGCTTTCGGACCTCGTGGCCAGGTTGTTCGATGCTGGCACCGGAACGTCGATACCCCCGGCGGGCTACCTCCTCGGCGCGCTCGTGGTGGTCGCACTGATCGTGATCGCCACGCGGGTGGCTATTCCTGCGGCGCGGCAGCGGCGGCGCCGCAGCGCCGCCGTCCTTCTGGGAGACGACGCGCGGACGGCGGAGCACATCCGGGACGCCGCGCACGCGGCCGCCCGGGTCGGCGACCACACGTCCGCGACGCTTGAGCACTTTCGCGCCCTCGTTCGCGGCTGCGAAGAGCGCCTCATCATCGACGATCGCGCCGGCCGCACGGCTCGCGAGGCGGCCAGAGACATCGCCGCCGCCGTCCGCCCGCATGCCGTCGAACTTCGCCACGCCGCGACGACGTTCGACGCGCTGTGCTACGGCCACCGCGAGGCGACCGCGCAAGACTCGTCCCGCATGGAGACCCTGGAGTCCGAGGTGCGCAGGGCCCGCTCCATACCGCAGGTGACCTCGTGACGCTGCATGCGCTGCCTCCCGGTTTTGTGGTGGGAGACGGCTCGACAGCAGGCGCGACGGTCCGCACCGGGTGGAGGCGATTTGGATGGGTCATCGCCCTCGTCACGGTGTCGTTGGTGGTGCTCGCGATCCTGGTCTTCACCCGGGCGCCGTCCTCCACGGCGCCGCTGAGCATCAACAACGCCCAGCCCGAAGGCGCACGAGCGGTCGCGGAGATTCTGCGCCAGCAAGGCGTCGACGTGACAGAGTCCGCGACCTTGTCAGGTGCCCACAGCGCGCTGGGTGCGGACGGCACGCTGGTGATCGCAAGCTACTCCTACCTGGACCGCGATCAGATCGACTCGATCCTGGCGTGGCCCGGACCCATCGTGTGGCTCGCGCCCGACGGCTCCGACGTTGAATACATCCACGGCAGCCTCGCCTATGGCGGTGCGGAAGGAGAGTCCCCGGTCTTAGCGCGGTGCGACCTGCCGGCGGCGCAGAACGCTGGGACAGTCGTGGCGCCAGGGTCCCGAATCACCCTGCAATGGAGAACGGCGACCGTGTCGGCCTGCTTCGTGAACGACGCCTCCGCGAGCGTTCTGGCGCGCGTCACGCGCACGTCAGCGGAACCGATGTCCGTCATCGCGGCTCCGTCGCTGGTGACCAACGCGTGGCTCACGCACGCGGGAAATGCCGCGTTCGCCCTGCACCTGCTCGGCACGACTGACAAGGTTGCCTGGTATATGGGCACTCCCTACGACTTCTCGACCTTGGGCAGCGACAGCCAGGGAGGCGTCGTGCTCCGAGCGCCCGCATGGGTCAATGCGGCCGCGCTTGCGGCGGCTCTTGTCTTCCTCATGGCCGGCCTGTGGCGGGGTCGACGTGTGGGACCCCTGATGACTGAGCCGCTTCCCGTGGTGGTGCCGGCTTCCGAAGCCACCAGGGGGCGGGCGCGGCTGTACCGGCGCGGGCGTGCGTTGGGGCATGCCGCCGCCGCGCTGCGCGCCGGCTCTGCCAGGAGGCTCGCCCAGCGACTGGGCCTCGGCCCCCACGCCGACCGCGCCGCGCTCACGTCCGCGGTGGCGGCGTCCACACTGGAGGAGACCACCGCCGTCGACGCCCTGCTCTTTGGTCCGCCGCCACGCGACGAGGCCTCCATGCTTGAGTTGGTACGGCGCCTAGACGCCCTGGAAAGTGAGGTTGATCCCACGTGAGCGATACACCCGAGACCCCGTGGCACGACGGCGAGGCAGCCCCTGCATCGCATCCCGGCCCTCCGGTTCCTGAACCGGAGGGCACACCGCCGGATGCTCCGGGCCCGGCGGTGTCCGAGCCCGAGGTGCCGCACTACTCGGAGCTGGTGGGCACCCTGGCCAGCATCCGCACGGAGGTGGGCAGGGCCGTCGTGGGCCAGGACGCCGCGGTGACGGGCCTCGTCATCGCGCTGCTGTGCCGCGGCCACGTCCTGCTCGAGGGCGTGCCGGGCGTTGCCAAGACGCTCCTGGTGCGGGCGCTGGCGCAATCGCTGTCGCTGGACACCAAGCGCATCCAATTCACACCGGACCTCATGCCCGGGGACATCACGGGATCGCTCGTGTACGACGCGCGCACGGCGGAGTTCCACTTCCGCGAGGGCCCCATCTTCACCAACCTGCTCCTGGGTGACGAGATCAACCGCACTCCTCCCAAGTCGCAGTCTGCGCTGCTTGAGGCGATGGAAGAGCGGCAGGCCACGGTCGACGGGGTGCCCCGGCCGCTGCCGGACCCCTTCATGGTGATCGCCACCCAGAACCCGGTCGAATACGAGGGCACCTATCCCCTTCCCGAGGCTCAACTCGACCGGTTCCTCCTCAAGATCGACCTGCCGATTCCTCCTCGCGACATTGAGGTGCAGGTGCTTCGTCGCCACGCCGATGGGTTCAACCCGCGCGACCTCGCCGCCGCCGGGGTGCACCCAGTCGCGAGCGGCCAAGACCTCGCCGCCGCCCGCGCGGAGGTGGAGAAGGTGCACGTGGACGACGCGGTGCTCGGCTACATCGCCGACGTATGCCGGGCGACCCGGTCCGCTCCGTCAACCTCGCTTGGGGTCTCGCCGCGTGGCGCGACCGCTCTGGTGGCCACCGCGCGCGCATGGGCCTGGCTGTCGGGCCGCACCTTCGTGACCCCCGACGACGTCAAGACCCTGGCCGTGTCGACATTGCGCCATCGGATTCAGTTGCGAGCGGAGGCGGAACTCGAGGGCGTCACCACCACCAGCGTGCTGGACGGCGTGCTCGCGTCCGTTCCCGTGCCCCGGTAGCCGATGTTCCTGTCCTGGCCGTCGGTCGCGCTCATGGCGGGCGCCGTGCCACTCGCCGTGGTCACTGCGCGCCCCGAAACGGTGTGGGCGTGGCTCATCCTGGTGCTCGCGGCCGTCCTGCTCGACGTGGCGCTGACGCCGTCGCCCCGCCGACTCGGCGCTCGGCGGACGCTTGAGGGGTCCGTGCGTCGCCTCGAAGCCACCACGAGCACGGTCTATGTCGCGAACCCCACCGGCAGGCACGTGCGCGGCCTCGTCCGGGACGCGTGGCAGCCCTCCGCCGAGGCCACAGGGGACCGCCACGCACTCGACCTGCCGCCTGGCGAAATGCGGCGCATGCGCACGCCGCTCGTGCCCTCGCGCCGCGGCGACCTCCACGCGGGTCCGGTGGTGGTGCGCGTCAACGGTCCGCTCCACCTCGCGGGCCGCCAACTGTCGATTCCCGTGCCAGCCACCCTGCGAGTGCTCCCCGAGTTTGCTTCGCGGCGTCACCTGCCGTCGCGGCTTGCGCGACTGCGCGAACTCGACGGGCGCAGCGCGGTACGGGTGCGAGGCGCCGGCTCCGAGTTCGACTCCCTGCGTGAATACGTGATCGGCGACGACGTCCGCTCCATTGACTGGCGCGCGAGCGCCAGGCGGTCTGACGTGGTGGTGCGGACGTGGCGTCCAGAGCGCGACCGACGGGTCCTCATCGTGGTTGACACCTCCCGTCACGCGGCCGCGCGGGTGGGCGACCAGCCCCGCCTGGACACATCGATCGAGGCGACGTTGCTGCTCGCCGCACTCGCGTCCAAGGCCGGCGACCGTGTCGAGGTCATCGCCTTCGACCGCACCGTCCGCTCTCGCGTGCGGGGACTGTCGGGACCCGCGATGATGGCCGCTCTCGCCACACAGTTAGCGCCCCTGGAGCCCCGGCTCATCGAGGCGGACTGGTCCGCGGCGGCGTCGGTGGTGGATGAAGCCCTCGGCCAGCGCGCTCTTGTGGTGGTGCTCACCAGCATCGACCCGGCGGCGGTCGAGTCAGGCATGCTGCGCGCACTGGCTCCCGTGGCCCGCAAGCATCAGATGGTGGTGGCGTCGGTGGACGACCCGGACGTGGTCGCCATGATGTCGCTCCGTGAGGACGCGCTCGACGTGTATGGCGCGGCGGCTGCGACCCGTTTCGACCTCGAACGCAAAGGCATCTCGGAGCGCCTACGCAAGAGCGGAATCGACGTGGTCTCCGGCGGACCGGAAGAGATCGCGCCGCGGCTCGCTGACCGCTATCTCGAACTCAAGGCCGCGGGGCGGCTCTGAGCCCGCACTAGCCGCTCGTCGCGGCGATGGCCTCCCGTGAGTCCTCGCCCACGTCACCCGTGAAACCCGCGCGCCACGCCCGTCGGCCCGCGACAAGCACGTACACCCAGAAGCCGGCAAGAGCGGTCACTCCTATCGCGATCTTGACGGCCCACGGCAACGCGGAGCCGGTCACGAAACCCTCGATGACGCCCGAGACAAGCAGAATCACCACGAGGCCCAGCGCGACGCCGAACATCGCGCGGCCCTCCTCGGCCATCGCCCTCAAGCGCGACCGCGGGCCGGGCGCGAGGATCGTCCAGAACAGTTTGAAGGCGGCTCCCCCGGCGACCCACACCGCAGTGAGTTCGAGAAGCCCGTGAGGCGCGATGAGCTGGAAGAAGATGTCGAGATAGCCGAATTCGTGCATGATCGCGCCGGCGCCGCCCACACTCACCGCGTTCTGGTATTGCACATACAGCGGCACCACGCCGGTGAAGGAGCCCGCGATGGTGAACGCTGCCACCCAGGCGTTGTTGGTCCAGACGCGGCTGAAGAATGACAGCGAGGGGCTCTCGGAGTAGTACGACGCGAAGGCCGTCTGAGCGTACTGCTGGCGATCCGCCTCCGAACCCATCTGCGCCAGCACCTCGGGGTGGCCCGCCGTGTAGAAGCCCACGGCGATAGCGACCACCAAGAACCCCGCCATGGTGGCCACCGTCCACCACCGCAGGCGATATAGGGCTGCGGGGAACCTGAACGCAAGGAAGCGGGCTAACTCGCGCCACACCGGTTCCCTCGCGCCCGCGAGCGAGGCGCGCGAGCCCGCAAGCAACACGGACAGTCGCGACACGATCGCGGGGTCGGGCGCACTCGACCGGACGATGGCGAGGTCCGTCGCGGTGTGCTGGTAGAGCCGCGTGAACTCGTCCGCTTCAGCGCCCGTGAGACGCCTCATCGAACCGAGTTTCTTGAGTCTGCGCCACCGCGGCTCGCGCACCGCGGAGAACGCGTCGAGATCCATGTGCCTACCTTGCCACAGGCATTAGGGTGCAAAGGTGGCATCTTCAGACGAGACGATCATCGGCGAGGGCGTCGCCCTCGACACTGCGGCGGCGTCCCTCGGCTCGAGGGCGGCATCGGCCCTCCTCGACGCGCTCGTGTTGGGCGCGGCCTATTTCGGCATCATGATGCTCGTAACCGTGGCACTGCCGGGCTCGCTCGATTTTGCCGCCATCTCCGCGATCTACCTCACCACGGCGATCGGCACCTTCGTCGGCGTTCCGGTCGTGTTCGAAACTCTGACCCGTGGGAGGAGCGTCGGCCGCTACGCGCTCGGCCTGCGCATCGTGCGAGACGACGGCGGGCCCATCGCCATGCGCCAGGCCCTGGTTCGGGCGCTCGTCGGCGTGATCGAACTGTGGCTGTCCGCAGGATCAATCGCCTTGGTCGCGTCGGCGGCCAACTCCCGTGGCAAGCGAGTGGGCGACATGCTCGCCGGCACGTACGCCCTGCAAACACGCGCGTCGAGTGCACAGCACCTGCCCCTGACGGTGCCGTTTTCGTTGGGTGATTGGGCGCGCGTGGTGGACATCCGACGGCTTCCCGATGGGCTCGCACTTGAGGCCAGGCAGTTCCTGACCCGTGCCGCCGCCCTGCACCCGGCGTCCCGGCGGCGACTCGGCGAGAGCCTGTCGGCCAGGATCGCGCCGCACGTGTCCCCGCTGCCGCCGCAAGGCACCCATCCGGAGACCTTCTTGACGGCGGTGCTCGCGGTGCGCCGGGATCGCGAGTACGCGCTCGAGGTGCAACGGCTTCATGCCGACTCTGCACAGGCGTTGGCGGTGCACCGGCTACCGCACGGCGTGCCCGACGTCGAAAACTAGTCGGAACCGGACGCTAGTACCGGTAGTGGTCGGCCTTGTACGGCCCCGCGACCGGCACTCCCAGGTAATCGGATTGCGACCGGCTGAGTGCAGTGAGGCGCACTCCCAACGCATCCAGGTGCAATCTGGCCACCTTCTCGTCCAGCTCCTTGGGGAGCCGGTGCACGCCCAGCGGGTAGGCGTCCGGGCGGGTCCAGAGCTCTATCTGGGCAAGAACCTGGTTGGCAAAGGACGTCGACATCACAAAGCTGGGGTGGCC
>DGBM01000309.1 GCA_002384765.1 Demequinaceae bacterium UBA4004 | reverse complement strand
AACTTCACGAACACCATCATCGTGATGACCTCCAACCTTGGGTCCGATCTGGTTCTCGCGTGGGACGGCCAGGACCGCGACAGCCTGGTGGCTCAACTGCACGTGGTGCTCAAGCAAGCCTTCCGCCCCGAGTTCCTGAACCGCCTCGACGATGTGGTCGTCTTCGACCGCATCGACCCGTCGGCCATGGAAGGCATCGTCGACGCCGAACTCGCCAAGGCCGTCGACCGCATCGCCAGCGCGAAGGACATCACCCTGACCGTGACGCCAGACCTGCGCGCATCACTCGCGCGCGACGGTTTCGATCCGCAGTTTGGCGCGCGCCCCCTGAAGCGCCTCATCATGTCCCGGGTGCTGAACGAACTGGCGAAGGAGATCGTCGGCGGCAGGCTCGCGGAAGGTGACGAGGTGACCGTTGGGTGGGACGGCGAACGGATCACCCTGTCGTAGTGCGGGAACTGATGGAACGACAAAGGCCCGCTCGCGCGGGCCTTTGTTTGCGGCTGGGGTACAAGGATTCGAACCTCAACTAACTGAACCAGAATCAGTCGTGCTGCCAGTTACACCATACCCCAATGGCTCCTCGCGGAACCGAGTGACAACTCTACCCGAGGCCGCGCCTTCGCCCAAACCGGAACGCCGTCACACGGGCGCCACCGGACCACCGCACGCGGCCCGATGCGGTGAGAAGTGGGCCGCGCGCGGTGGGGTCCTAGGGGAGGCGGCTCACGGGCCGCCCGGTGTGGCGATCAGTCGTCGTCAGGCTCGTCGCTGTGGGTTTCAGCGGAGTCGTCGCTGTGGGTCTCGTCGGAGTCTTCAACCTCGTCGTCGTACGCGTCGTCATCGTCGTACGCGTCGTCNNGTAGTGGTCGGGGGCGTCGAGTCGTCGCTCGACTCCGTCTCGAACGCGTCATCCGATTCGGTCGTGGTGACAGACTCATCTGTCGACGTCGACTCACTGGTGGTGCCAGCGGGTGCCAACTGCGTGTCGCCGCCCGAGAGGACGGATGCGACTGCCGGCCCGCCGAAGGCGAGACTTGCGGCACCTGCAGCCGCCACCGCGCCCACGCCGGACGTCCACACCATGCGGCCGCGACGTGCCTTGCCGATCAGGGCGGCGGCGTCCTCCGGCGCGGACATCGCGTAGTCGTTGCCCACGTCGCTGGCGAGCGAGTGCAACCGTTGAGAGAGATCCATCATGGCCTGCTTTCCGTCAGAATTACTGGAACGGTGTTCCGTTCAGTGAGGTTCACCGCATCGTCTCCGAGTTGCTCACGAAGCTTGACGGCCGCGTTGGCGAGATACCGCTTGACCGTCCCGTCGCTGAGCTTGAGGATCGCCGCAATCGAGGCGATCGTCAGGTCGTCTACATACTTGAGCACCGTCACGGCGCGTTCCCTGGGGCTCAGCACTTCAAGTGCGGCCTCCAGGTCCGCCCGTGCCGACACCATGGACTCGTGTCCAGGCACCGAGTACGGAGTAGCCACGAGCGGCTTGCGCTGCTCGACCACCATGCGGTGGCGCGCGCGGTTGATCGCCTCGTTGGCGATGGCGCGCTTGATGTACGCCTCCGCCTGCACCACCGAGTTCTTGGCTCGGCCCCGAGCAAAGGTACGAACGATCGCGTCCTGGACCAGGTCTTCGGCCTCAACACGCGAACCAGTCATCAGGTACGCATAACCGACGAGGGCGGGGCGGCGCTCTCGCACCACCGTCTCCATGACCTTCGCCCACGTTCTCATCCGCGCCTCCAAGTGTTGGCCTTCATAGTGTGAGACACCCGGCGAGCCAAAAGGGTTGTAGCGGCCCGCGAACTATTTTCTAGCCGGCAAGCCCGAGCACCCGTGGAACGTCAGAAAGCGACTCGACTCTCACCACATTGTCGCCCAACTCGCCCGCCTGGGGCGGAGAACCCGGTCGATCCAGCCAGACGCCCACCGCGAGCCCGGCTTCGACGGCAGCGCCGGCGTCGATGTCCTTCTCGTCGCCCACGTATGCGACCGATGCCGGATCCAGCCCCAGCATGCGGGCGCCTTCCAGAAAGAGGCGCGGATCGGGTTTGCCGACGCCGAAGCGGTCAACACCCACGAGCATCTGCACCCGCCCCAAACCGCTGCGCTCGAGCTTGCGTTCCTGGTAGCGGTGATCGGCGTTGGACACTGCGCCGTACGTGATGCCGCATCGATCGAACGCGTCTAGCATCCCGGCAGCGTCGCGGTGCGCCACCCACCCCGCGCGGAACCCGGCCTCGAAGATCGTGTCCCACGCCGCATATTCGTCGTCGTCCATCGTCGCGCCCCCGAAGGCCTCGTGGAGCTCGTTGGCGCGGCGCAGGCGCTGATCCCGGTGGGTCATCTCGCCGCGCGTGTGGGCCCGATACCAGCCGCTTGCGTCGATGCGCCAGTGAATCCCCATGGCGTCAAGGTCGTGCGGCTCGGGCAGGTAGTGCTCGGCCACCGCGGCGAGCGCGTGGCGGAACGCGGCGCGGGTATTGACCAGAGTGTCGTCGATGTCGAGCAGCACCCCTGCGATGGCCTTCACGTTCACTCCGATATGACTGCGCGCAACCGACGCAGCCGCGCCACCGCATGATCCTGACCGAGGATCTCCACCGACTCGAACAGCGGCGGCGAGACGAGTCGACCGGTCACGGCAACCCGCAACGGACCGAAGGCCAAGCGCGGCTTGATGCCCATCTGCTCGACCAGCACGGTGGTGAGCGCTTCCTGCTGCGCGGCGGCGGAGAAGTCGTCGAGCCCCTCGAGCACACCGAGGGCGGCGTCGAGAACCTCGACCGCGTTGTCGGGCAACTTGGCGATGGCGGCCTCGTCGTAGTCGAAGTCCTCGTCGCCCACAAAGAGGAAGCCCAGCATTCCCGGCGCCTGGCCCAGGAGGGTCATGCGTGTTTGCACGAGCGGCGCCGCCAGTGCAAGCGTCCCCTCCTCGTGCGGCGTGAGGCCATGCACCGAGTCGGCACCCACCAGACCAGCGGCATGCAGGTACGGCACCACGCGGGCCGCGAACTCGCTCGTGGGGAGCATCCTCATGTGTTCGGCGTTGATGGCCTCCGCCTTCTTGATGTCAAAGCGTGCCGGGTTGGGCGTGCAGTCCGCGATG
>DGBM01000269.1 GCA_002384765.1 Demequinaceae bacterium UBA4004 | reverse complement strand
CGCCGAATGGGCGCCGGCGCAGGTCGAGATGGCCGGCGTGCACCGCTTCCAGATCGAACGCCAGATGCCCGACGGGCGGGTCGAGCGCACGCCGGACCGCGGGTACGCGGACCTGTCGCTGCGGATGCGCCACCAGAGCGACCCCCGCGCGGTGTTCAACGAGCTGGTCGCGTCCGGGCGGGTGCGCCTGCATGAGGACCGCGCCGGCCTGCTGGCCGCGGTCGCGCTCGATGCGGCGGCCCAACATGTTGCCGGGCGCAGCCACGCGTTGAGCGTCGCGAGCAACGAGGACGCCGAGCTGATCAACCAAGCCGTGCACGACTGGCTGGCCGAGCACGGGCACATCGACCCCGAGCGGCAGGTGACCGGCTCCGACGGTCTACCGATGTGCGTCGGTGAGCGGGTCATGACCCGCCAGAACGACGCCGACCTGCAGGTCGCGAACCGGCAGAGCTGGATCATCGACCAGATCCACCCCCACGGCGGCCTCGTGCTCGTCAACGACGACGGTGAGGTCCGCGAGGTCGACGCCGCGTACGCGCGCGAACGCGTCCACCTCGCGTACGCGTCCACGATCTACGGCGTACAGGGCGTCACCGCGCGCAGCGGTGCGTGCGTACTGACCGAGGCCACCGACGCCGCCGGCCTCTACGTCGGCATGACCCGCGGACGCATCGACAACGTCGTGCACATCGAAGCCGCCAGCCTCGAGGCGGCGGCCGAGGAATGGGCCGCGGCCGCGCAACGCGACCGCGGCGACCTCGGCCTGGAAGTCGCGCGCCGCGAGGTCGAGCAGGAAGCCGCCCGCTACAAGCAGGTCGAGCCCGACGATGGTGAGAGACTCAGTGACCGCCTGGCGGACCTGGCTGCGCGCGTCCGAAATGGACCAGCGGTCACCACCGAGCGCGTCGACGAGTTCACCGCCGATGAGAGTGAGCGCTTGGATCAGCGGCAGCGTGGCCCGCGATTATGACTGTGACGGTCACGGCTTATCCGTACCGGTCGTGGGCCGCCCCCTTCGTTAGGTCCGGACGGTCTGTGAGTCGTCGGTTTCCATTTGGTGGGCGCATTGCCGAGCGTAGTCGGCAGGTGCGAGGTAGCCGAGCGATGAGTGTCGGCGGTGGTGGTTGTACTCGGTTTTCCGGCTCTTCGGAGTTGAGCGTGGGTCATGGGGTGAGTCCTCCGCCGATGAGGAGCATGCGGAGTCGGTAGTTGTGGCGGTTGCGGAAGCCGCGCGCGACGCGGCGGTGGAGCTCGATCAGTCCGTTGATGGCTTCGGTGCCGCCGTTGGATGCTCCGCCGGTGTCGTAGTAAGCCAGCAGGGGTGCGGACCATCGTTGCAGGGTGCGGCCCAGGCGTTTGACCTCGCGGATGGGACTGGTCGGCAGGATCTCGAGTAGGCGCTGCGCGGCGGCCCTGCCGACGGTAGGGGTGGGGGCGTGGAACAGGGCTCGGACGTCTTGGGCGACCTGCCAGGCGAGCTCCACCTCGACGTGTGCCTCGTGGGCGGTGAACGCTGCGGTGAGGCGGGCTCGTTGCCGTTCGGTGATGTTCTCGACCCCGGCGTGCAGCAGGGTCCTGATCCCGTACAAGGGGTCGCCCCTGCGCCCGCGGTGGCCGGTGGTGTCCTGCTGGACTCGGCGACGGACGTCGTCCACGCACGCGGTGGCGAGCTTCACGACGTGGAAGGCGTCCACGACCGCGGTCGCGTCGGCGAGGTGGTCATCGATCGCGTTCTTGTACCCGTGGAAGGGGTCCAGCGTGGCGATCTGCACCCCGCCGCGGAAGACCTGCCCCCGGTCAGTGAGCCACGCCCCGTACACGGCGCCAGAACGGCCCGGGACGAGGTCGAGCAGCCGGGCACGGGTCCGGCCGTCCTGGTCGCGGGTCAGGTCGACCATGCCGGTGAGCATCCGCGGGCCACGCGTGCGCGGATCGACGTGGTGCCACACGTGCTCATCGACCCCGAGCATCGTGACACCGTCGAACCGGGCCGGGTCGGCCTCCAACGCTTCCAGGTGGGCGCGCACAGCGTTCCACACGGTGTGCCAGTCCACCCCCAGCCGACGGGCCAGACCTGAGATCGAAGCGTGCTCGCCCCGCAGTTCGCGCACTGCCCAGGACACCGCCCGGGTGGTCAACGTGCCCCGTGGTGGGGCCACCGACGGGTTCTGCTCGGTGAAGCTCGCACCAGGGCAGAGGGCCTCTCGGCACACGTATCTGCGCTTGGCCCACACCAGTCGCACCGGTCTGCCGAACGAGGGGGCGTCCACCAGGCGGACCTGATCGCGGCCGTGAGCGGTGGCCACCACCCCACAGTGCGGGCACCCGGCCGGCCCCGGCGTGGACTCCACGTGCACCACCAGCCCAGCATCACCGTCATCCACCACCCCGGTGACGCTCATCGCCGGCAACCCCAGCCACGTCTGACAGGCACCACACGAGGCAGCAGGGCACGGGGAAGTAGGCTCAGGCACAGTCGAGGTCCTTGGCGATCCGAGGGGGTAGAAGTCCTCAGATCATGCCCGGGACCTCGACCCCTACCCCCAAGCACCCACGCTCAACTCCGAAGAGCCGGTTTTCCAGTCGCTGATCACGACTTGTGCGTGCAGCAGCGAGTAGAAGCTGTTGATGTTCAGGCACTCGTCGCGGATCCGGCTGTTGAATGACTCGACGAACCCGTTGCACCACGGTGAGCCGGGCGGGATGTAGCTGAGTCCGGTGCGGGTGCCGGCCCAATCGGCCATCGCGTCACTGATGAACTCCGGCCCGTTGTCGGATCTGAGCACCGCTGGGGTGCCGCGGACGGCCGCGAGGTCCTCGAGGTGCACGGTGAGCTTGTCGGTGGTGATCGATCGGTCCACTATTCCGCCGATGCATTCGCGGGTGTGCTCGTCGACGATCGAGCAGATCTTGATCGGCCGGCCCTGCTCGTCGCTGTCGAACTGGAAGTCGATGGCCCACACCACGTTCGGCGCGGTCGCGGCTGGCGCGTCTACGGTCGAGGACCCGACGCGTTTACGGCGGCGCCGCCGCGGCACCCGCAGGCCTTCCTCTCGCCACAGCCGCTGGATCTTCTTGTGGTTCACGTTCCAGCCTTCCGCGCGGGCGTCGTGATACGCGCGGCGGTATCCCCAGCGGGGATGCTTCTTCGCGTACGCGCGAAGCCAGTCCCGCAACGCCCGGTCCGGATCCGTGGCGGTGTCACCGTTCAATGGGCGGCGGTATGCAGAGCGACTGAGCCCGGCCAGGCGGCACGCCATTCGTTCGCTCACCTGCAGCTTGCGCATGAGGTGAGCGATGGCGGCGCGGCGTCTGTCCGGGCCTAGAAGTTTCCCTCCGCCAGCTCCTTGAGCGCGGCTTTCTCCAGCTCCGCTTCGGCCAGCAGCCGCTTCAGCGTCGCGTTCTGCTTCTCCAACTCCTTAAGGCGTTTCGCGTCATCGGCCTTCAGGCCGCCGTACTGGTTCCGCCACCGGTAGTACGTCTGCTCCGATACCCCGAGCTCGCGACACGCCGCGGCGACATCCGCGCCGTCGGCGAGCATCCTGTCGGCCTGACCGAGCTTGCGGACGACCTGTTCCGGGGTGTGCCGTTTCCTGCTGTTCGTCATGATCTGACCAGTCTCCCTGCCCGAGGACGCGGGCAACAAGACGACTCTCAGAACGACCGGACCTAAGAAATGGGGTCAGCCCAGTCGTCCTGCGAGTGTCTCGGCGATTAGTCCGAGGGATCACACCTACGCGACCCGCCACGGCCCTTTAATCCGGCCGTGTCACGCCCGCAATACGGCGCGAGCGTCCAGGACTTCTCAGGCACGTCCCGGGGGTAAGGGTGAGGCGGCTGTCGACTTCGTGCGCGACAGCTTTGGAGAAGACAAAGCCCAGGTGACGGTCGCCGATGTGACGTTGACTGGCGTACCTGTGTAGCCACCTTGGGAATCGAACCCCGGACCTATTCATTACGAGTCAGTTGCCCGTCACCGAGCCGATCCCCGATCCCTTATGTAGACGGGTTCCAGCCCACGACGTACGTCTGGATGACGGCTATTGACGAACCTCCGGGGGCACCACAGGGGCACGCCTGCTGCGGCGAAGTCGGGGCCGACAGTTGGGCTCCGCTTGGTAGTAGCCCGAGCTCCTCACGGGGCCAGCGATTCGAACTCCCGGCTTGCCATCGCGATCACTCCGACCCGGCCACGACCCACTCGAACCAACAGGGCGCGTTTACCAAGACATATCAGGCGCGGCCATCAAAGGGAATACTCCAAGCGTGTACAAGGGCATTGTGCAGCATCAGTTTTCCACCGAGGTAGACATCCGCGTCGTCTCGGCGGTGGTAAAACTGCAAATAACTATTCTTCTGCGCGGATACGTTGCCAATCGCGCCGGCGAAGAAAAACATTCTCAGAAGAGAGTCCTGGCTTGCACGGTCACAAATACCGTGGTCCTTGAAACGTCCCCGGAGGTCTGCGGCTGTGAATTGCTGACGGCCGCCGCCTTGCAAGCAGGCTAAAGCAGCTCTCGTTACTTCAGCTCCGATCTCAGCGCCAGCAAACTCGTTACGTATCGCCCCGACGAAGTAGTTGTTGGCATATCGAAGGACACCCTCCCGCACGACGTCCTTCCGAAGCTCTTCCCGCGAGGGCGGAAAGATCTCTTCCTCTTCCACTCGGCGGATCTCTTCCAGAAGGCGCAGGAAGTCGCGGGGCGTGTGACGTGTGAGGTTTAGCAAGTAGCGGAGGACTGGGACCCAGGTCGGCGCCCGCCCACTTCCCCCGAGTTCGATGTCTTTCGGGAAGTAAGCGAGCACATCAAGGCTCTCGCGACCACTTGCGTGGGCCGCCTTGAGGTTGGCGAGTCTTACAAGCGGAGCGCGCGCGCCCGCAGCACCAGAGAGAATTCGCCAATCCAGCTCGGCCCCGAAGTCATCACGCATTTTCTGGGAATCCGGAACCGTTAGGGCGACTCGCCCGAAGACGTCATTACGGAGCAGCAGCGCGATCGACCCGCTGGAACCCTCGCGCCGGAATTCCTGATTAAGGCTGTACGCGGCTTGCGTTAGCGACGAAAGACTTTCATCATACTTTGGGTCGTTGAGAAATATTGAATCGAGCCCATCAAGAAACAGGACGTGGCGATTTGCCGAACGAGCCTCATTCGCCCACTTCTGAAGGTAAGGAACCAGCGCGAAGACGCCAAGTTTGGCGGTCGACTCACGCTTGTAGACCGACCCAACCTTCGGGATCGGGACCTGGATGGTCGACTTCGACACCGACAAGAACGCTTTGCCTTCTGCGTCGCCGACTAGTCCGTGATCACGCAACAGTCTTACAACGCGCTTGATCTCATTCATCGGGCTCAACTGGGCAGATTGATCGGTGAGTAAGAGGGCCAGATAGTTCGCGAGGAGAATGAATTTCCACGCAGTCACGGTGCGATCAGGCCCAGCGGGTTGACCGGTCTCAAGCTGTGGGATCTCCGCTAGCGGCAACGACGTGGCATCGACCACGGTAGCCAAGTGATCGGATCCGGATCCGGTCGCAACTACGTACCACGCAAGCGCCGACTTACCGGTGCCTTTGGGGCCAAGGATCAGGGTCCTCTCCCCGTCGACGATCTGACCCGTGATGCTCTTGAGGTCCACGAAGCTCCGAACAAAGTCTTCTGGATCGTGGGCGTACTCGTTTCGCGAATCAGTCTTACCGAAGTACAAATCCTTAAACGGTGGTCGCTCCGGCATTGCGCCTCCTAGTGCGAACGTATGGTGGTCATGCTAAAGGGTGCCGGAGCAAACCATATTGATAGCCAGATTCGCTTCCGAAGAATCCTTGCGCACTCTGATCGATCCGGCGAGGACGGCGCGCCAGCGCCGCCCGCAGGCGGTCGGCGACGGAGTCGCCGGCTTGAACTCCTATAGGCAAAGTCGGCAAGGGCGACCAGGAGCAGACCCCGCCCCGAAAACGGCACCCGCCCGTGGACCTAACGGCGGTCTGCATGTCGGTAACGGGTTCGGTCCTATCTCGCGGGGGTGTTCCTCTCACACTGCGAAGCAACGGGTTGCGCGATGGCTACTGCCGTTTGCGCACGTTTCACTACTGTCAATTCGTGTCGGGGACCGCGCATACGATCTGGCTGTGGCAAGACCCCCGAAGTGGCAGGCGACGCTCGACGCAAGCATCGCCGAAGCCTGTCTAGCTGTCCGTTTGCACAACGACGCTGCAGAGCCTCGCTCGTTCGAGAGCTTCGTCATCCATATGCACCTGGCTTGGCTCTACCTGCTCCATGCTCAGTTCGTGCGCGATGGTGTCGACTTCCGTTACTGGGACCCGAAGTTCAAGAAGCGGCTCGTGAAGGTCGACGGTGAGCCGAAGCGCTGGGAGCTCGAGCGGTCGACCCGCGAGCGATGGTCCAGCGATCAGGATCCCGTGCGAGCGAACATCGTCCTGTTCATCCGGCTGCGGAACCGCCTGGAGCACCGGCACGCGAATGCGGACGATGCTCTGACCCTCAACCTGTCCGGTCACGCGCACGCCCTGCTCGTGAACTACGAGACCGAGCTGACAGACCAGTTCGGGGACGATCATTCGTTGGCACTGCGGCTCCGGATTCCGATCTTCGTCGGGACGTTCACGCCACAAGGTGAGCAGGCGCTCCGCGACTTCCGAAGGACTCTTCCGGCCGACGTGCGCAGCTTCGTGACCGAGTACGAGTCCGGGCTCGACTCATCCGTGGTCAATGACTCGCGCTACGAATTCCGGCTCCGCGCGACGGTCGAACTCGCGCCCAAGGACCCTGACGCCCTCGCCATCCAGTACACGCGCTATGAGGACATGACCGAAGAGGAGCAGGCCGTCGTCAAGGAACTCGGCAAGCGCGGGCAGGTCGTCGTGCGCGAGCAGAAACGGCCGGTCTCGGGCCTGGGCAAGCTGATGCCCGGCGAAGCGGCGAAGGCCGTACAGGCTGAGATTCCGTTCGTGTTCACCCAGCACAACTTCACGATGTCGTGGACGCGGGGAAAGGTCCGACCATTTAAGGGCGACCCCAATCCTCACCGCACCAAGCCTGACTTTTGCGAGTACGACGAGCCGACGAAGACCTATCGATACACGAAGGCGTACGTTAAGCACCTCGTCAAGCGGTGCTCGACCGCCGAGGGCTTCAAGGAGGCGACGGGGTCTGAGCCCCGGCTGAAACTCGAGCCCTGACTAGCGATCCCCTTTCGATCGGTTGTGGGAGACGCAAAGCATCTCGCAGTTCGCCCGGGTCGACGCTCTGGAAGACCTGCGAAGGGTGCGACGAGCACCACTGATAGTCCAGGCTGTGACATGGTCGGCGTCCACCTCATCGAGGTCGTAGATTCGAGCGGAGTTGTTGTTGCTTACGGTGGCACACATAGGGCAGCTTGATGTGTCGACAGCTCCGGCCGCACTGGTCTGCTTTCCGTAGGCCGCAAGCTTTATCTTGTCGTCATAGACACGCGCATCAAGAAGTTTCGTGTCCACCTCACCGCCCAGCACGAACTCGTGGATCCCACGCTTGTTCTTGACCTCAACATCGGCCATGAGCACTGCGGCGCGGCACCGTCGCCGGTGAACAGTTCCGCTCCAGTAGGTCGCTCACCCCGACAAGAAGGGCGCAGTGCGCTTCTCCTCTTCTTCGCGGACGACGGCGATTACTGCTCATCGAGAATCCGACTCGATCTCGCGGCCACGCTCCACTGCCGGCGACACTGGCTCGTCGTGACGGCGCTGTTCATGCCGCGCTTGAGGTAACAAGTCCAGTGTCTCAACGCGGCCGAGAAGCGGCGATGGCCCGGCCGAGTCGGGTTCTTCGGACGCTACTGATGGGGTATCAGTCGGCTGCGTTGCCTACAAGCGCGGTTGGTGTTTGGTCACGTGAACCGGATCCGAGTGGCTGTTACGGCAGTTCGCGATGTCGTAGTGCCCTTCGCGGAGTCTCTTGAGGGTGGGCCATAGCCAGCGGTCGTGCCAAGCGATGTAGTCGTTGGTGCCGCCCCTGCGCGCGGTCTGGGCCGCGATCGCGGATTTCTTCCAGGAGGACCACAGGCCAGCGAGGTCTTCGACCACGCCTGGATGCTGCGGCCAGCACAGCGGGATCACGTACTGCCGGTTGAGCGAGTAGTCGGTGCTCAGCGTGTCGACCCAGGTGGTGAGCTCGGTCCACTCTTCCTCGGTGGCGTACGCGGCCCAGCGTTGCGGGGTCTTGGCCTGCTCGTACTCGAGGAGCTTCGCGACGAGATCCTTGAGCGTGACGAGCTCGCTGCCGATCGCTTCGATCGCGTCGGCGGTCGCGTTCTCGCCCGCGGCGACGCGGGCTTCGAGCTCGCCGAGGTCGAGGTCGCTGAACGGTTCCTCGGGCGCGTAGGGGTTGGTCATGGGCGTGGCCCTTCCAGTCGCCGGCGGCGGGTGTGCTCGATGGAGGCCGTGATCTGGTCGGCGTCGGCGCGTTCGTACCAGGGGTCGAGCTGCAGCAGCATCGCNNGGTCAGGGCGAGGGTGTGCCCGGTGCCGGTGTGCTGGGCGTCGATGGAGGAGGAGACCTGGACGACGTCGGTGGAGCCGACGAGGTCGGAGAACCGTTCGAGGGCGCCGGTGTCTTGCAGGCCGCCGAGCACGAGTGCGGCGTTGAGGTTGGCGAGGATCTGCTCGGCGCCCTCGCTGCCCCATCGGGCGGTCATCTGCGCGACGGACTGGAAGATCGCCAGCCATTGGATGCCGACGCCGCGGGAGTCCGACAGCATCGGCGGGAGCTTCGGCAGCGGGGCGACGTTGGCGATCTCGTCGCCGACGATCCGCAGCGGCGGGTCGAGGCGCCCGTGCATGGAGCGGGCGGCGACGTACTTGGCGGCGTCGATGATCTCGTTGAGCAGCATCGCGGCCAGTGGCGCGACGTTCGAGCGGGCGTTGTCGTCGGTGATGATGATGAGGGTGTCGGTGCTGGTGACGAACGCGGCCGGGTCGAACGGCGTGTGCCCCTCGCGCGGTAGGAGCTGGGCGAGGACCTTGCGGGACAGCAGCGGCTCGATTTTCTGTGCCAGCGTCATGCGCACCGAGGAGATCGTCTCGTCGGCGCCTTCCATCGCGGTCTGCAGGGTCTGGGCCCACATCTGCTCGGCGCCGTGGTGGGAGTCGAGGATGTCGCGGGCGGTCGTGCTGCGGTCGAGGTCCAGGGCCCATTCGATGACCTCGCGCATGCTCGCGCCGGCCAGCGCTGCGGCGTGCAGCAGCCGCGCGATGATGATGCCGGCGGCGCGTTGGAAGAACGGGTTGTTCGCCGCGCCGTCGGTGTCCTTGGCGAACGCGCCGGTGAACGCCTCGCCGCGGGCCACCGCGGTCTCGGCGTACTGCGCGCCGGCGACCGGGTCCCAGACCATGCGCTGTGGCCAGCCGGCCAGGTCCAGGGGGTCGAAGACGTGGATACGGCCGAGGGCGGAGCGGGCTTCGGTGATGGCGTCGAGGATCTCGGGGCGGGTGGAGGTCGCGACGAGCGGACCCGGCGCGTCGAGAGCGGCCCGCACCGAGACGTAGACGCTCTTGCCTGAACCGGTCGGACCGAGGATGCCGATCTGGTCCTCCAGGGTGAGCACGACTGGCTCCCCGGTGCTCGCGTTGGTGCCGAGCGCGAACCCGACCTCCGAGAGCGGGCAACGGTTCGGGTCAAGCAGACCTCGCTCGATGCTGCTGGCGCGCACGTGCTTGGCCGCGGTGCGGGCGCGGACTTCCCCGGCGGAGCGGCGGGTGGCGGCGCGGTCGGCCAGCCCGACCGCGCGGTGCGGGCGTCGTGCCGCGCGCAGCGTCACCCAGGCCGCGGCCAGCAGCATGGCCGTCAGCAGCGCCAGCCAGAGCGCGATCGTCGGCCACACCGAGGGCGGGCGCATCCCCGGCGGCAGGCCAGTGAGTGGCTCCAGGCGCAGCAGTGCGCGAAAGGTCATGCCCGGGTCGGTGAACGGCACGCCGGTGCTCAGGCTCACCGCGGCGTGCCAGCACAGCAGCGCCGCTAGCGCGGTGCTGGCCAGCACGATCGCTGACCAGGCGTTGGTGCCCAGGACGCTGACGCGGTG
>DGBM01000017.1:489-6068 GCA_002384765.1 Demequinaceae bacterium UBA4004 | reverse complement strand
CGCATCCAGAAGGAGATCGGCTAGCCATGGCGCTGACCGTGGACATCGTCGCACCCAACCGGGTCCTGTGGGAGGGGGAGGCAACGTTTGTCACCGCACCCACCGTCGAGGGCTCGATCGGTCTCTTGCCCGGACATGAGCCGATCCTGTCGGTGCTCGGCGCGGGCGTGGTGAAGGTGGTTCTAGCGGGCGGAGAGGATCGCCTGCTTGACATCACCGGTGGTTTCATCTCGTTCGACCACGACATGGTCACGATCATGGCCGACCCCGTCGACGCGGGTTAGCGAACGGGGCCGTGCGCGTCGTCATCGCACGTTGCTCGGCCCGCTACTCGGGCCGTCTCAACGCGCACCTGCCCTCGGCGACCAGGGCGATCATGGTGAAGGCCGACGGCTCGGTGCTGCTGCACTCTGACGGAGGTTCGTACAAGCCGCTGAACTGGATGAGCCCGCCATGCACCCTGCGGGTCGAAATGGCCGACGCCGATGCCGTGGACGGCGGCGACGGGGCTCCCGTGGCGCGGTGGATTGTTCAGCATGACAAGACTGACGACCGCCTCGAGATCGAGTTGTTCGAGATCTTCGCGGACACCGAGCACGAGCTCGGAACGGACCCGGGTCTTGTCAAGGACGGGGTCGAGGCGCACCTCCAGGAGCTACTCGCCGAGCAGGTGGCGCTCCTGGGAGTCGGGCATACACTCGTGCGCCGCGAGTTTCCCACGGCGATCGGACCGGTAGACATCCTGGCTCGTGATGCGACGGGCCGTGCGGTGGCGGTCGAGATCAAGCGCAGGGGAGACATCGACGGCGTCGAGCAGCTGACGCGCTATCTCGAGTTGCTGAATCGCGACCCGCTGCTGTCGCCGGTGGTGGGAGTCTTTGCCGCGCAGGAGATCAAGCCGCAGGCGCGCGTGCTCGCCGAGGATCGCGGCATCCGCTGCCTCGTCCTCGATTACGAGGCGATGCGCGGCATGGACGACGGGTTGTCGCGGCTGTTCTAGTCTTGCCGCGGTGGGGCTCCTCGCGGGTGTCATCGTTGACCGCATGGTGGGCGCCAATCAGGCGGCCACGGCTCTCGCCACGGTGGGAGGCCCGGCGCTTGCGGGGCTGGCGGTCGCCGCCGCAGGCCCGATTGCGGTCTTGTGGGTGACCGCCGCTGCCTCCGCACTGGCGGCGGGAGTGGGACTCTTGGTGAGCCGCACTGCAGGGCGGCCGGGCGAGGCACCCGCCGGCGGGCCGCGCTCGATCGGCGCGACCTCCTCCATGCGGCGGGTGGTGGGTAGCGTGCGGCTGGGCTGGGTTGCGCTTGTGGGATGCCCGGTGCTGGTGTGGATGACGGTCCTGGGAACCGGCTCGATCGTGGTGACAGGGGCCCTTCAAGGACTGATCCTGCTGGCGTACGCACTCGAGATTGAGCGTCAATCTCTCGCGCGATGGGTGCTCGTCGCGTTTGCGGTGGGTGCTTTGACCGGGGCGATGGCATACGCGAGCCTCGCGACGGTTCGCACCCGGCGCGCCTGGTTCGCCGGGGGCCTCGCGGGCGTGCTGGGCGGCCTCGCGGTCGTGGCTCCCCTTGACGTCCCGGTGATGGTGGTCGCGGTCGTGGCCATCATGGGTCTCGCGGCTCGCCCCGTGAACTCGGCGGTCGGTGCGGTCTTGGCCGACCACACACCCGACTACGTGCGTGGCCGAGTCCTGTCTCTCCAGAGCGCCTTCTCCCTGGCAGGAGCCCCGCTCGGCGTGCTCAGTGCCGGAGCGATCGCCCACGTCGGGTGGCTGCGCGCGGCAGCGTGGGCGGGAGTGGCTCTGTGGGCTGTCCTCACGGGATTCGCGCCGTGGGAGCCGTCATTGCGGAAGCGGGGCGACGAGTCGGAGGCGGGTGCACATGGGGTGTCGACAAATCCGTTCATGCGCTCGGCTGAGGTTGCACAACTCGCGGGGGTCACGCCCCGGACCCTTCGCCACTGCCACCGCATCGGCATCTTGCCGGAGCCGTCGCGATCCGCGAATGAGTATCGCGAGTACTCGCCCGAACAAGTGGCGCGGGTGATTCGCATCCGTCGGCTGGATGCCGAACTCGCCGAGCAGATCGCCGCGCTCACTCGCAGGCGCCGTGAGCTGGAGGAGGTTCGCCAGTCCCGTCATGCTCCTGACTTCGACTCTGCCATCGCCCCGTTCGCCGACGCTCTCACGGACGGATTGTCGGATGCTCTCGCCGACCTCGTGTTGCACGAGATGGTGGTGGGGTACGAGATGACGCCGGAGGGCGATCGCGCTGAGTTCATTCGGGTGATGGAGGCCATCTGGGAGCCCTCCGTCCGCGCGCGCCTACGCGCGACCACCGTCTGTCTAACGGAGATCCCCGACGATGCGCCGGACGACCAGATCAACGTGTTCGCCGCGAGGATCGCCCACTTCAATCGGAACGAGTTTCCGTGAACCCCGGTCCGGGAGAAGACCGCTGCCGACGCCCTCGCGTTGGAGGTGGTCGATCGGCACTGGCCGCACCTGTCCGTCCGGTGCGGTCGCGGGTGATCTCGCGGGCGAGGCGTGTATTTCACGAGGAGTCATCGGGCGGCGCCTGACGGTGCTCGCTGTCACGTTGGGGTCACCCTATCGAAACGTTTCGGTTAGACTCCTTGACATGTCTGAAAATCAGTTTCCCCAAGGGTTCCTCTTTGGCGCCTCCACCGCGTCATACCAGGTCGAGGGAGGCGCCACCGAGGGGGGCCGACTGCCCAGCATCTGGGACACATTCGCCCACACCGAGGGCCGCACCTTCAACGGCGAGCACGGCGATGTGGCATGCGATCACTTCCACAGATACGCGGAAGACATCACGGCGATGGCCGAGATCGGCCTGACGGCCTATCGGTTCTCGATGGCGTGGCCCCGCATTCGGCCGACGGGTGACGGCGAGTTCAACGACGAGGGGTTTGCGTTCTACCACCGCATCCTCGATGAGCTCGAGAAGTACGGCATCGAGCCCCTGGTGACCTTGTACCACTGGGACCTGCCCCAGGCGCTCGAGGATGCGGGAGGCTGGCCGGATCGCGCGATCGTCGACCGCTTTGTCGAATACGCCCGACGCACGGTCGAGGAGTTCAAGGACCGCGTCACGTACTGGACCACGTTCAATGAGCCCTGGTGCACCGCGTTTCTGGGGTACTCGTGCGGTGCCCATGCCCCCGGTCGCAGTGAGCCTGCCGCATCGCTCGCCGCCGCGCACCACCTGAACCTCGCGCACGGCCGCGCCTACACGGCGATCAAGGAAGTCCACCCGGACGCCAAGGTGAGCATCGTGCTGAACTCCCACCTTCCTCGGCCCTGGAACCCCGCCGATCCGCGCGATGTCGCCGTCGCCGACAAGATCGACGGCCTGGCCAACCGGATCTTCATGGACCCGTACACGATGGGCCAGTACCCCGCGATCGTCATGGACTCGACGTCCGATCTGACCGACTGGTCGTTTGTGCACGACGGTGATCTCGCCCAGATCAAGGGCACGCTGGACCTGGTGGGCGTCAACTACTACTCGAGCCACATGGTCCGCTTCAATGAGGCGCCTCACGAGCGGTCGGGCCAGGACGGCCACAACGCCACGATCCACAGCTGCTGGCCCGGTGCCGCCGAAGCGGAGTTCATGCCCCTGGTGGGCCAGCACACCACGATGGGGTGGAACGTGGACCCGAGCGGCTTCCATGCACACCTGATGCGGATGCATCGCGACATGGGGTTACCCATGATGGTCACCGAAAACGGCTCCTCCTGGCCGGACGAGGTGAGCGACGACGGGCGCATCCGTGACATCGACCGCTACACCTACCTCTACGACCATCTGGCCGCGCTCCTGCAGGCGCGCGAAGAGGGCGCGGATGTCCGTGGATACATGGCCTGGAGCCTGATGGACAACTTCGAGTGGGCCCACGGATACTCCAAGCGATTCGGTCTTTTGAGGGTTGACTACAACTCTCAGGTGCGTACGTGGAAGGATTCCGCGTATTGGTACCGCGAGACCATAAGAACACGTGCACTTGCCCCACTGGAGGCGCTAGAGTCTCTGCTGGAGACGCCACCTCGCGTCTACTCACTGTCCGGCGTCGCGCCCATCCCCCCCTCGGGCGCGGCGCCGGCTCCTTTTCCCCTTGAGCCGCGGCCGTCAAACGTTCCGTAGACTCGAACCATGCCGTCCAAGCGCCGCTCCACCAAGCGCCCTTACGGACAGCCCCACCCTGAGCTCGATGTGGAGCGCGTGCGCGGGGGCCTCGGCGCTCAGCGCCAACGCGGTCCCCGCGGCGAGGACTACTGGGTGGCCATTCCGCGCCCGTCGGACAAGACCTACACATGCCCCGCATGCGGGCGCGACGTTCCCGGCACGCAGGAACACGTTGTGGCGTGGGCGGCGGACGGACTGTTTGGCCCCGACGCGGCGGGCCAGGAACGCAGACACTGGCACCGGGCTTGCTGGCAGACCTTTGGGAGGACACGTGGCTGAACCGGCCGAGATCGGCGCCATGACGGTGCTGCCCGCTGACCGCGAGGACATCGAGATTGTGACGGAGGACGGGCTCACCCTGGTGGGCGAACTGGCGTTGCCGGCGTCGGGCCGCATCGCCGCCACCCTCATCACGCTGCACCCGCTGCCGACTCACGGCGGTTTCATGGACTCGCATGTGCTGCGCAAGGCGTCCTGGAGACTGCCCTATCTGGCCGACGTGGCGGTGCTCCGGTTCAACACCCGCGGCACGTCGTCGCCGCGTGGAACCTCTCAGGGCCGGTTCGAGGAGGGAGTGGGCGAGGGGGCCGACGTGCGCGCGGCCGTCCAGTTCGCGGTCGACAGAGGGCTGCCTCGCCGCTGGCTGCTGGGCTGGAGCTTTGGGACCGAACTTGCCCTCATGCACGGAGCCGACCTGGATGTGGAGGGTGCGGTGTTGCTGTCGCCGCCGCTACGGCGCGCCACACGGGAGGACCTTGAGCGCTGGGCGGTCACGGACAAGCCCGTGACCGTCTTCGTACCCGAACATGATGACTTCCTGACGCCGGACCGGGCCGTTCCTGGCTTCGCCCCGCTCACCCAAGCCCGCGTGATCCCCGTGGAGGGCGCGAAGCACCTGTGGGTGGGCGAGAAGTACGTGCGGATCGTCCTCGACCTGCTGATGGACGCCGTGGTGCCAGGCTCCGCTGGCCTTCCGACGACAGTTCCCGCCTCCGCAGTTGTCCACTCGGGAGAGAAACCATGAGCTTGCTGCCCACCGGAACCCCCCTGGTCCTCCTCAACGCCTTTCCGCTAGACCGCGACCAGTGGGAGCCGTTGCTGACGGCGCTCGATGCGCCCGTGGGCGACATCATCACGTTTGACTCTCCGGGCATCGGAGACATGCCAGCGTCGCCCAGCGAGCCGTCCATCGACCTCATCGCCGATGCCGCTGTCGCGGCCCTGCGCGAGGCGACCGGCTCACAAGACGCGATTTGGGTCGGCTGCTCCATGGGCGGATACGTGGCGATGGCGGTGCTCGAGCGTCACCCCGATGCGGTCGCAGGGCTCGGGCTGATCGGCACCAGGGCGGGAGCCGACACGGA
>DGBM01000017.1:0-402 GCA_002384765.1 Demequinaceae bacterium UBA4004 | reverse complement strand
GCTTGCCAACTGTGACGCGCCCGCATTTGTGGTGCGCGGCGACGATGACGGCCTGACCTCTGCCGAAGAGGCCGCCGCGATGGCCGACGCACTTGGCGTGGAGGTGACCGTGGTCGAAGGCGCGGGCCATCTGGTGCACGTCGAGCGGCCCGAGGCGATCGCGCGGCTCATCGACGGCATCGCCAGGACTTAGCGGTTCGGGGGCAATCGCCCCTAGCGCGTCACGGCCAGCTGTCGCCCGCCTCGAGGCGGATCGCGAGTGCCTTGTCCATCGGCATGGACTCGCCGTCCCGCGCCCCCCGACCGAGTTCCAGTGGCGGGTCAGAGGGCTCCAGGTGGACTCCCTTGAGCCACGCGGCCAGTCCTCCGGGCCCATGGAGCACGTAGAAATCGCCGTCGACG
>DGBM01000083.1 GCA_002384765.1 Demequinaceae bacterium UBA4004 | reverse complement strand
GCCGCGATGGGATTGCTGACTCGCTGGAAGTAGTGCTCGGGCTGGCCCTGAGTTACACGGCTGTAGTTCTCCCCAGAGATTTCCACAGTCGGTGGAGAACTACACCACTGTCATTTCCTCTGTGAGGTCGAGGCTCGACCGAAGGGGGACTGTCCCGCGAGGCGCAACATCGTCACCATGGTCAGCGTGCCGATCACGAGACCGCCGATGTGCCCCTCCCACGAGATGCTCGGCAAGAAGAAGCCGACCGCCAGCCAGATCCCTGCCGTAGCGGCCATGCTCTGCCACGGCAACTTGAGCTTGTACAACAGCAGTCCATATGCGCCAAACAATCCGAAGACGGCGCCCGATGCGCCGATATGGAGCGAGTTCGGTGCGGCCAACGCCTGGATGGCCGCGGACCCGCCCAGAAGTGACAGCCCGTAGAGCAACCCGAACCTCAAGCGGCCCATGACGCGCTCGAGTTCGCTACCGAATTGGTACAGCACGAACATGTTCAGGCCGATGTGCCACAAGCCGCCGTGCACAAAGCCGGAGGTGACCCACCGCCACGGCTCTTGGTCGGACGCCGCTGGCCACAGGCCCCACGTTGTCTGCCAGCGGTACAAACCCGCGCCGATGCCGTACACGTAGAAGGCCACATTCGCGGCGATGATGCCGAGAGTGACATACGGACGTCCGGGAGCGCGCGGAAAGCCGAGTCCGGTGCGAGAGGTGCGCGCGGCTTGGTTCGCGGCGCGCACACAGTCGACGCACAGCACTCCCACGGGAGCCGGCACCTGGCATTGCGGACAGACGGGACGCTCGCACCGCTGGCACCGCACGTAACTCACGCGGTCGGGGTGCCGAGGGCACACAGGGGGTGCCTGACCGGCCGCGCCCTGCGTCGGCTCGCTCACGTACCGACTACTCCTCGATCGAGACGCCCGTGACCATCACGTCGTCCACAGGGCGGTCGCCTGCGCCCACCGGCGTGGTCGCGATCTTGTCGACCACGGCCCTTGACTCATCGTCCAAGACCTTGCCAAAGATGGTGTGCGCACCCGTCAGGTGCGGGGTGGGGCTCACGGTGATGAAGAACTGTGAACCGTTGGTGCCGCCCGGCTTGCCGGTGATGGGGTTCAGGCGCTTGCCCGCGTTGGCCATGGCGAGCAGGTAGGGCTCGTTGAAGGCGAGTTCCGGGTGGATCTCGTCGTCAAACGTGTAGCCGGGGCCTCCCGTGCCGGTGCCGAGCGGGCAGCCGCCCTGGATCATGAAACCGTCGATGACGCGGTGGAACACGAGCCCGTCGTAAAATGGCTCGTTGCTCGGTGTACCCGTCATCGGGTCCTTCCACTCCTTGGAGCCGGAAGCGAGGCCCGTGAAGTTAGCGACGGTCACGGGGGCGTGGTTCGGGAACAATTCGATGCGAATGTCACCCGCGGTGGTCTGCAGCGTTGCGATCATTCGGCCATTGTGTCACGCGCCTCGGGGCACATTTGGGCTGGTGCGGCCCTGTTCGCTGGTGGCGCAGGGAACATCCGGGCCTCGCGCATCGTCAACCCAAGTGGCAGGATGGAACCAAGCACCACGAGCTGGGAGGCCGCAATGCAAAGACGTTGGGACGACATCGACGTGGACAAGTACCGCAAGCAAGCTCTGGACGCGGCCGAGTCCGCGCGCGAAGCCGCCGAACGTGCNNGTGGAGGACGCGAAGGAGTGGGCCACGCCGCGCGCCGAAAAGGCTGCGCGCTCGGCCGCCCGCAAGGCCAGCCCCTACGTGCACAAGGCGAGCGACGCGGCCGGCCACTGGGTCGACGTGGCTCGCGGAGCGCTCGTGGGCGCCGCCATCCCGGCGGTTGTCTCGGCGATCGATCGCGCGGGCGAGGAAGAGTCGGACAAGCGCGGCGGGGGGACGTGGGCCAAGGTGCTCATCCCCATCGTCGTCGCTGGCGCTGCTGGAGCGGCGCTGGTGGCGTGGGCGCGCCGCGACCGTGGCCGCGACGACTGGGCCGGTGACGACGACTGGGAGTTCTCCGCCGAAGACGGCGACTTCCAAGCGAAGCTGCGACGCGACGTGAATCGCGCGGCCGACTCGGCTACCGCCGCTGCCAAGAAGGCCGCCTCCGCGGTCGCCGCCGCGGCCGGCACCGTGGGAGACAAGGCGGGACCTGCGTACGAAAAGGCCAGGTCCGCCGCCGCGGCAGAAGCCAAGAAACTCGCCGACCAGGGCCAGCCCTACGTCGGCAAGGCCAAGGACGCCGCGTCGGCGGCAGCCACCAAGGCTCGAGAGGCCACCGTTCCGATGATCGACAAGGCCATGGAGCAGGCCACGCCGTACGTGACCAAGGCTCGTGAGGCCGCCGCGGCCGAGGCCAAGAGACTCGCCGACCAGGGCCAGCCCTACGTGGACAAAGCCAAGACCACCGCGGCTGCCGAGGCCAAGCGAGTGCGTGACGGCGTGACGACCGCGCGATCGCGTGCGGCCACCGGCATCGCCAACACGCTCGACGACGCCGAGGACGTGTGGGAGGACGACGCCGACGACGCCCCAACCACGAAGGCTCCGGCAAAGAGGCCTGCCGCCAGGAAGTCTCCTGCTAAGAAGGCTCCGGCCAAGAAGACCGACACTCAGTAGCCACGCACAAACGCGGAGCGCCACACCCACCGTCGGCGCTCCGCGTTTGTGCTATGCGGCTGGGGTCACTCCACCCAGTCCAAGGAGCGGGTCACCGCCTTGCGCCACTGCGCCATGCGGGCCTCCCGTGCGTTCGCGTCGATGGACGGCTCCCAGCGGGCCTGTTCTTGCCACAGGGTACGCAACTGGTCTCGACTTGACCAGAATCCGACCGTCAGGCCCGCGGCATATGCCGCGCCCAATGCGGTGGTCTCGGCCACGACCGGCCGCACTACTGGCGTGCCGAGGATGTCGGCCTGGATCTGAAGCAGGAGGTCATTGACCACCATGCCGCCGTCCACCTTGAGCTCGGGGATGTCGACGCCCGTGTCCGCGGCCGCCGCGTCGATGACCTCGCGCGACTGAAAGGCGACCGACTCAAGCGCCGCGCGCGCGATGTGCGCGCGGTTCGCGAACCGCGTGAGGCCCAGAATGGCGCCGCGAGCGTCGGGCCGCCAGTGGGGCGCGAACAGGCCGGAGAAGGCCGGGACAATGACCACCCCTCCGCTGTCGTCCACGCTCCTCGCGAGGGTCTCGACCTGCGCGGCGGAGTCGATGAGGCCCAGGCTGTCACGCAGCCACTGAACCAGCGACCCCGTCACCGCAATCGAGCCCTCGAGCGCGTACCGCGGCTTCTCTCCCGCTACCTGGTACGCGACCGTGCTGATGAGCCCGTGACTTGAGGTGACCAACTCCTCGCCCGTGTTGACGATCAGGAAGTTGCCGGTCCCATACGTGTTCTTCGACTCACCTCTGTCGAACGCGGCCTGCCCAAACGTCGCGGCCTGCTGATCTCCCAGGATTCCCGCGATCGGGATGTCGTGCAGCAGGTTGGAGGCCTCTATCCTTCCGTAGTCATCGGAGGAGGCCCTGATCTGGGGCATCATCGCCCGCGGAATGTCGAACGCCCTCAGCAGCTCATCGCTCCACTCGAGCTCGCGCAGATCCATGAGCAGGGTGCGGCTCGCGTTGGTCACGTCGGTGGCGTGAACCCCGCCATCCGTGCCCCCCGTGAGGTTCCACAGCAGCCAGGTGTCGATCGTGCCGAACAGGAGTTCCCCGGATTCGGCGCCGGCGCGCGCGCCGTCCACGTGATCCAGCAGCCACGCGACCTTGGTGGCCGAGAAGTAGGTGGCGAGCGGAAGGCCGGTGAGGTCCTTGAAGCGGTTGACGCCACCATCGTCCGCCAAGCGGTCCACCAGGTCTTGGGTGCGGGTGTCCTGCCACACGATGGCACGGTGGATGGGCGTGCCCGTGCGGCGGTCCCAGACAACGGCGGTCTCTCTTTGGTTGGTGATGCCGACGGCCTCGATGTGGCCGCTGTTGAGGTTGCCCTTGCCCAGAGCGCCACCGATGACCCGGCGGGTGTGGTCCCAGATCTCCAGGGCATCGTGCTCGACCCACCCGGCTCTGGGGAAGATCTGCTCGTGCTCCATCTGNNCGATCCCACACCACCGTGGTCTCGCGTTGGTTCGTGATGCCCACCGCCTCGACATCGTGACGGGTGATGTCCGCCTGGGCGAGTGCCACGCCGATGACTTCACGGGTGTTGCGCCAGATCTCAAGGGGATCATGCTCCACCCATCCCGGCCGGGGGAAGAACTGACGATGTTCGATCTGGCCGGTCGCCACGGGCTTGCCTTGCGCGTCGAACACCATGGCTCTCGTGCTGGTGGTTCCTTGATCGATGGCGAGGACAAAGCTCATGGACAAGCTCCTTTGCTTGGGGACATCGTCAATCTAAGGGGGTCGGCCGCGAAGGTCACCACGGATGCACACATGTGCAGGTCAGTCGGACTCGGCAAGCCGGGACGCGAGCGCCTCGTCAAGCACGAGGTCGGTCATCAGTTCGCCGGCGAGGGCGCCCTTGAGAGTGGTGAGTTTTTGCACGCCGGACACGACGCACACGCGGCGCGGCACGCGGCGGAGGCGACCCAGGTCGGGGCCGCTCGCACGCGCGTTGAGAGCGATCGACTCCGAGCTGCCGTCGGGACGAAAGAACACCGTCGCGAGGTCGCCGACGACACCATCTTCCATGAGGCTTTCGTACTCCGCGGGTTCGAGGTAGCCGCCGATGTAGACGCGGCTGGGGACCTCCGCGAAAGGCGAGCCCAATCCAAATATCGCGACATCCATGCGGGCCTGGACGTCGAGCACGCGGATCACGCTGCGCTCGCGCCACAGCGCCTCCTTGGTCGCGGGGTCATCGAAGAATGCGGGCACGGCGAACTGCTGCACCTGGGCTCCATACGCATCGCCAAAGCGCTGCAGAATCTTGCTGGCGTAGTCGATGCCGGTGGTCTCGGTATTACCAGCGCCGTTCATCTGCACGACGACCGCGTTCTGCACGTCCTTGGTGACGAGGTGTCGGCTGACTGCGCTCATTGTCGAGCCCCACGCCACGCCGACCGTGGCATTCGAGTCGACGAATCCGCCCAGCAGCCGCGCGGCCGTTGTCGCGACCCGCTCCAGGCGATCGATGTCGCTGACCGCGGAAGGAACGGGAACCACGTGCGCGGTCACGTGGAAGCGCTCGGCGATGGTGCGCTCCAGCTGCATGCCGCTGTCGTGGGGTGAGTGGACGCGAATCTCCACCAACCCTGTGTCTCGCGCGTGAGAGAGCAGCCGGGACACCGTTGAGCGAGATGTGGAGAGTTCTCTGGCGATCGATTCCATGGTCTGATCCTGCAGGTAGTACATCTGCGCGGCGCGTAGCGCGACCACCCGACGGCGATCTTCCGCCACATGGTCCATCGTCATCACCCTCTTTCTGCACATGTGTGCACGGTGCTTGTGCGAATGTGTGGCACTGGCGATCATAGGGCACAGAGACATTTCCCCCGCGAAGAAAGGACTGGCTCGTGGCCTCATCGGGCTCCCCTTCACCCGACAACCCGGAACGCGCCACGGTGACGCGGCTGCGAACGCTGCAGCACACCAGCGTCATCGTGATCGGCGGCGGCATCAACGGCATCGCGACCTTTCGCGATCTCGCAATGCAGGGTGTCGATGTGGTGCTCGTGGAGCGCGGGGACTTCGGCTCCGGCGCTACCGCGGCGTCCAGCCACATGATCCACGGCGGGCTGCGCTATCTCGAGAACGGCGAGATGCGACTCGTGCGCGAATCCGTCCACGAACGCAACGGACTGCTGCACACCGCACCTCACTTCGTGAAGCCGCTGCGCACCACCATCCCGATCTACTCGACGTTGTCCAGCATGATCGCGTCGCCCATGAAGATCCTGCGGCATCGATCCGGCGAGCGGCACGTTGAACGCGGCGCAGTCATGATCAAGGTCGGACTGTCGCTGTACGACACGTTCTCTCGCGCCAACGGCACCGTGCCCCGTCACCGCTTCATGGGACGCAAGGAGTCACTCGCCGCGCTGCCAGCGCTCGACCCGAACATCAAGTACACCGCCACCTATTACGACGCCTCGGTGCACAGCCCGGAGCGCCTCGCGCTGGACGTGCTGATGGATGGAGTCAGGGAGCACAGCGGCGCGATAGCAGTCAACTATGTCGAGGCCGTCGGCCTGGACGAGTCCTCCGTGCGTCTGCGCGACGTGGAGACGGGCCAAGAGTTCAGCATCGGCGCGGAGGTGATCGTCAACGCATCGGGACCATGGACCGACCTCACGAACGAGGCGCTCGGCACGCACACGTCGTTCATGGGCGGCACCAAGGGCTCACACATCGTCCTGGACCATCCGGAGCTGTTGGAGGCCACGGGCGGGCGAGAGATCTTCTTCGAGCACTCCGATGGCCGGATTGTGCTCATCTACCCGCTGCACGGACGCGTCCTGGTGGGCACCACAGACGTCCGCGCCGACCCGCGGGAACCCGCGGTGTGCACCGATGAGGAAGTGGACTACTTCTTCGACCTCATCCGGCACGTCTTTCCCACGATTGAGCTGGACCGCTCCGACATCGTCTTCACGTACTCGGGCATCCGGCCGCTCCCACGCCACGATGACATCAAGCCCGGACTCGTCTCACGCGACTACCGGATCGAGGTTGACCAAGACCGGGCCGGTAGCCCAGTGCTGAGCCTGGTCGGCGGCAAGTGGACCACGTTCAGGGCGCTGGGCGAGACATTGGCCGACCGCGTGCTGGAACTGCTGGACCGACCCCGCATGTGGTCCACCGACGGCGTCGTGATCGGCGGCGGCCGCGGTTACCCGAAGCGTGCGAGCCGGCGCGCGGCCTGGGTCGCGAGCAACCTCCCCGGCGTGGATCCGGATCGTGGGGCGACGCTGCTGGAACGCTATGGGACCCGCGCCACGGAGGTCGCGGCCTTCCTCGCGGAGGGTCCCGATTCGCCCCTGGTGGATGGGGCGCTGTCCACACGCGAGGTTGCCCGGATGGCGAGGTGGGAGAGTGTGGTCCACGTGACCGACGTGGTGCTGCGGCGCACCAACCTCGCCTTCGTCGGCGGGTTGCGTCCAGAACATTTCACGGAGATCGCCGCCGCCCTCGGGCAGGAGTTGGGATGGGGCGAGGACCGCGTGCGTGCTGAAGCCCAGGCGTGTGCCGACACTCTCCACGAGTTCCATTCGATCGCCGCCACCGGGGCCGTGCGCGGTTACGGAACTGCGTAGCCGGCGGCCCTGAACATCTCGTACCACTCGGCGCGCGTGAGCGGGATCTCGGATCCCTGCGCAGCGGCGGCCACGCGTTCGGGCGTGGTGGTGCCGATGACGACCTGCCACTGCGCAGGGTGGCGCGTGATCCATGCGGTGGCGATCGCGAGAGCGGGAACGTCGTACCTGTCCGCCAAGCGACCGACCACGGCGTTGAGCTCGGGGTAGTCGTCATTGCCCAGGAACGGTCCCGTGAAGAAGCCCGCCTGGAACGGAGACCATGCCTGCAGCGTGATGTCGTGCAGTCGGCAGTAGTCGACGATGCCATTGTCACGAGAGATCGACTGATCCAGTCCCGCCATGTTCATGGCCACGCCCTGCGCAATGATCGGCGCGTGGGTGACGGACAACTGCACCTGGTTGGCGACGATCGGCTGCTTGACGTGCTTGCGCAGCAGGTCGATCTGGCCGGGCGTGTGGTTCGAGACGCCGAACGCGCGGACCTTGCCCGCGGCCCCGAGTTCGTCGAACGCCTTGGCGACGTCTTCCGGCTCGACCAGGGCATCGGGCCTGTGCAGCAGCAGCAGGTCGAGGTAGTCGGTGCCGAGCGCCTTCAGCGATGCGTCGACGGACGCGACGATGTGTTCGGATGAGAAGTCGAAGTACGGCCCGTCGGGGACGATGCCCGCCTTGGACTGGATCACCATGGACTCACGCTGGGAGGAGGTGAGCTTCATGGCCTCGGCGAACCGCACCTCGCAGCCGTGCAGGGGTGAGCCGTACACGTCGGCGTGGTCCATGACCGTGATGCCCGCGTCGAGGGCTGTGCCCACCAAGGTGCGCACCTCCTCGTCGGTCTTGTCCTGGATGCGCATCAGGCCGAGCACCACGTTCGATGCCGGGACGTCGATGCCGGGGAGGTTGTAGGTCTTCATGTTGTTAACCCTTCAGTACTGTGCTGAGCTGGGCGACCTCGTCGGCCGTCAGCGTGAGTTCGGGGGCCTGCGCGGAGTCCGTGATGGACGCAGGCTTGGAGGCGCCGGGGATCGGGATGACCACATCGGCCAACGCGAGCTCCCAGGCGAGGGTGACGCGCTGCGGGCTGACGCCATGCGCATTGGCGATCTGTTGGAAGGCCGAGTGGTTGTGGCCGACCGCGCTGGCGCGGGCGATGCCGCCGAGCGGGCTCCAGGGCAGGAAGGCGATGCCCATCTGCGCACAGAGTTCGAGCTCGGGGTAACTGCTCACAAAGGCTGGGGAGAACTGGTTCTGGACGCTCACGAGGCGGCCGCTCAGCAGGTCGTTCGCCTGGCGGATCTGCTCCGGGTTGGCGTTCGAGATGCCGGCCATCTGGATGACGCCCTCGTCGAGGAGTTCGACCATGGCCCCGATGGAGTCGGCGTACGGAACCTTGGGGTCGGGGCGGTGGAACTGGTGCAGGCCGATGGCCTCGACGCCGAGACGCTTGGCCGACGCCTTGGCCGCCTGCTTGATGTAGGTCGGGTCGCCATTTCGCGTCCAGGTCCCGTCTCCGGGGCGCAGGTGGCCGGCCTTCGTGGCAACCAAGATGCCGGAGGTGTCGGATCCGTAGCTGCGAAGTGCCTCGGCGATGAGTTCCTCGTTGTGACCCACGTCGGTGGCCGTGAGGTGGTACGCGTCGGCGGTGTCGATGAAGGTGACGCCCGCGTCGAGCGCGGCGTGGATGGTGGCGATGGCCTGCGCCCGGTCGGGGCGGCCCTCGATGGACATGGGCATGCCGCCCAGTCCGATCGCCGAGACGGAACGGTTGCCGATGGTGCGCTCGTGCACAGTGAACTCCAGTGTTGAGAGGGGATTCCCCTTCAGCATAGGAACGGGTAACTTAGAAGTCCAACGACTTCGCGCGATGGTTTTCACAATCTGGAGTGCTTAATGGAATTGCGGCAGATGGAGTACCTCGTGACGCTCGCCGACGAGCGCCACTTCACGCGCGCCGCGCAGCTCATCGGTGTCTCGCAGTCGGGGCTGTCCGCTGGTATTCGTGGGCTTGAACAGGAACTGGGCACCAGCCTGTTCACCCGCACCACCCGGCGCGTCGAACCCACCGAGGCCGCGCTCGCCCTGCTTCCCCACGCCCGCGCCCTGCTCGACGGTGAGCGCGCGGCGCGCGACGCCGTCGTGCACGCCACCCACCAGGTGTCGGGCACCCTGCGCATCGGCACCGAGCAGTGCCTGGGCGTGGTCGACGCGACCGCGCTGATTGACCGCTTTCACCGCCGGCACCCGCAGGTCGAGATCCAGTTCCGCCAGGCCGGCTCGCACGACCTCATCGACGCGTTGCGGTCGGACACCTTGGACATCGCGTTCGTGGCCGCCGCCGCGCACCTGGGCACCCTGCCGCACCAGGCGCTCGGCCATGAGGACCTGGTGCTGGTGTGCCCGCCCGNNGATCACGTGGACTTCGACCCCACCTGGGGCGTACGGCCGCTGACCGATGCGGCGTGTGAGTCGCGCGGGATGATGCGCCGCGTGCGGTTCCAGGTCAGCGACGTCCACACGCTGCTCGAGTTCGTAGACCGCGGCTTGGGCGTCGCGATCGTGCCGCGCCACGTGTCCAACAAGCCGCAGGCCGCGCGGCTGGTCACGGTCCCCCTGCCGCACGACGCCCCCCGGTGGGAGGTGTCCGTGGTGCAATCCCGCAAGGCCGGGTCCGATTCGGCGGCCCCGCACCTGATGGAACTGCTGGCCGATGCGCCCGCTTGTCGCGGGGCTGTGGTGGTCCGCGCTGACGCAGCGATCCCAGCGTCGGCGGGCTAGGAGCGGGGCCGCGTCAACGAGACGAGCGTGGAACCGCGACCTCGCTCAACACCGGCTGCACCACTCCGTCGCGGATGAGCCACTCGTCGTCCATGCGGAACGAACCCTGAGGGGCGCCGCCGGTACCGCGCAGGTCCTTCACGATGTCCCAATGCAGCGCGGAAGAGTTGACGCCACCGCATTCTGGGTAGGCGCGACCGAGAGCGATGTGGACGGTGCCGAGGATCTTCTCGTCGATCAGCAGGTCTCCCGTCATCTGCTTCAAGGCGGAGTTTGTGCCCACGCCAAGTTCGCCGACGCGACGCGCGCCTTTGTCTCCATCAAGGAGTTTGCGCACAAACGCGAGACCGTCGGCCGCGTTCTCCTTCACAATCAGTCCGCCCTCGAACTCGAACTCGAGATCCTCCACCTTCACGCCGCCAAAGGAGAACACGCCGGGAAAGCGAATGCGCCCGGAGATGTCGTCTTCGACCGGCGCCGTGGCGATCTCGCCATCGGGCCAGTTCGCCTTGCCCGAGAACGGCACCCAGGTCCGCCCCTCCACACCGAGCTCAAGCGTGCCCCACTCGTCCTCGATGACCGCAGTGCGGGCCGAGGCGAACCTGTCACACAGGACCTGCATCCTGCTTGCCGCTTCGGGCCAGTTCGCGTCGAAGGACGCCGACCACTCCGCCATCAACTCACCGGGATCGAGGGACATGGCCTGCGCCCACGCGGGGGTGGGGACGCGCACCAGGGCCCATCTGGTGCCCTTCCACCGCATGGTCGACACGATTCCGCGACCGTGACGCAGGGCGGCGATGCGCTCCGGGTCGGCGTCGACAACCGGGTTCACCATCGCTCGAAACGAGACGTGGACATTGGACCACTCCATCGCCGCCGCCTCGAGCGCCGGCGCCTGCGCAAGGGTGTCGGGCTGGGCCCATCTCAGGGCGCTCGCGTCAAAGCGCTCGTCCGTCGCGATGACCTGCACCACCGCGCCGCGCCGCCACCCCTCTTCGACGAGGGCGGCTGCCGCATCCATGACCGAGACGTCCGTCACGAACACTGACACGCGGTCGCCCGCGGACATCTCAACGCCATCGGCAACGAGTCGGACGATCTCATCCCAGTCAATTCCCTGCATCACAGTCCCGTTTCAGTCATCGCTAAACCGGCCGCGATGGATCGGCGCCAGGGCACGGTACGCCGCGACAAAGTCCTCGTGGTCGGCGCGTAGTTGAGCGGCATCGTCCGGATTTGGACTGATCGTGCGGCGTGAGTGCCGCCAGCCATCAGGAGCAGACGGGTCGGAGATCGTGCCCACGCCCACGGCCGCGAGGAAGGCGTCGCCAAAAGCGGCCCCGGGGGAAACCGTCACGTGCTGGTCGAGCCCCGTCACCGTCGAGACGGTGCTCATCATCACGTCATTCTGGGTCGCGCCACCTATCGCTATCACCCGGTCGATCGAAACCCCGGCCCGCCCATAGGTCAGCAGCGCCTCGGCCACCGAGTGCCCCAGACCCTCGAGCACGGCGCGGGCAATGTCCGCACGCGAGTGCCCAAGCCCAAGGCCGATGAGTGCGCCACGGCTGTGCGGATCCTGGAAGGGCGTCCGCTCGCCGGAGAAGTGCGGCACCGCCAGGACGCCACGGGCTCCCGGAGGCGAGTCGGCGGCCAACGCCAAGAGCCGCCCGAACGTGACGTCGTCCTCCGCGTCCGTGATGTCGAGCACATCCGAGATCCACCGTGTCGCAGTCCCGAGCGTGGCGGTGCCGGCGGCGAGCACGTAGGTGTCCTCGAAAACGAAGGGCGCCGCCCACAGGTCTTGGTGAGTGATGGGCGTGGTGCTGACCCGGATGAAGTACCCGGTAGACCCGTACTGCGCCATGAGCGCGCCGTCAGAGATCACCCCAGCGCCAACCGCCTCAGCGGGTGAGTCTGTGGTGCCGACGATGACGGGAGTTCCCGCGGGCAGACCCGTTGCCGCCGCGGCCCCTGCGTGAATATGACCGGCCACCTCTGTGCTCCAGGCCAGGCGCGGCAGGCGTTCCTCGTCGATGAAGCCCTCGCAGCCGGTCAGGTCCCAGCGCTTCTCTCCAAGGTCGTATAGCGGGTGGAAGTAACCGGCGGTACCGTGATCGATGACCACCTCCCCGGTGAGCCTTGCGACGATCCACGACTGGCTCGTCATGAACCACCGAGCGGCCCGCCAGACCTCGGGCTCCTCATCTTTGAGCCAGGCGATCTTGGGTCCTGCAGACTGGCTGGTGAGCGGATTCCCGCCGCGACGAAACACCTCATCGGCGCCCAGCGTCGCCGTCAGCGCCTCGCCCTGCCGGGTCGCGCGAGTATCGACGCCGTACAGGATCGCTGGTCTCAGCGGCACCAGTCCGGCGTCGGTCGCGACCACGCAGGGGCCAATGGCGCTGACCCCTACGGCCCGGACGTGGCGCGCCTCGGGGTGAGCCATCAACTCTCTCGAGATGGCCGCGACTCCTGCCCACCAATCCGATTCCGGATCGTGTTCAACATGGCCGGGTCGGGGAGTGGACAGGCCGTGGCGACGGCGAGCCATCGCCAGCACCTCGCCCTCGGCATCGACCAGCACACCCTTGCTCTCAAAGGTGCCGACGTCGATGCCGATGAAGGACATTATCGAACCGTCCTCACCGCTTCCATGAGCTCGGCGACTCGAGCCGACTCCGCGTCGTTCTCGAACTTGCCGTCACGCTTGAACCAGGTGCCCACGATCGCCCCATCCGCGTACTTGAGGCTCTCCACGACGGTATCCGGCCTCACACCGGTATTGACGAAGACAGGGGTGTCGCCCGCGTTCTCCTTCACCATCTTGAGGGTGGGGGTGTCGGTGGCCGCACCGGCGGTCAACCCCGAGACACACAGGCCGTCGGGAACGCCGTTGAACACCGTTGACCGCGTCATCTGTCCAAGATCCCGGCCGCCGAGGTACGTGGCGGCCTCCGGCACGATGTTGTAGAGCAGTTTGACGTCCTTGGCCGAAACCTTGGCGCGATGCCGCGCCGCCCGCCCGACATCGGTATTCCACAGACCGAAGTCAGATGCGTAGACGCCGGTGAACACCTCCCGCACGAACGAGGCTCCCGTCGCGATCGCGAGATCGATCGAGGCCACCCCGTCCCACAGCACATTGACACCAAACGGGACGGTCAGTTCCGCTCGGAGTTCACCGATGACCCTCGCCATGGAGATCGCAGTGATCGGCTCCGTCTCCGTCAGGTAGGGAAGGCTGAACTCATTCGAAATGAGAATGCCGTCGATGCCGCCGTCCTGAAGTGCTGTGATCTCTTGACGCCCATGGGCGAGAATCCGGGCCATTCCTCCCGCGGCGTCATACCCGGGGTCGCCGGGCAGAGCAGGCAGATGACACATTCCGATGATCGGTTTGCGTACGTCGAAGACGTCGTCGAGCCAGGTTGTCATGAGCGGTATCCCATTCGTCGTTGAAGTGGTGTGTTCAGTCCTTGGTGACGCCGGCCGCCGCCCACGCCTCGACGAACCTCTGGAACGCCGTGGCCCCAGGATCGGCGAGTCCGATGCTTCGTTCCTGCAACCATGACGCACGGCCCCTCCGAGACTGCAATGAGGTGGTGTCCCGCACCGCGCGAGCCGCCGCTGCCTTCGCGGCCTCCGTCGCCTCGCCGGGATCGGTGGCGGATTCCAGTGCGTCCGACGCCGCGGCGATTCCATCGAGGATCGTCTTGTCGCCCACCTGGGTCTTGCCTCGTTGCGCGATGCTGTCGGCGGCGGCCTTGGTGAACTTGGCCGCCTCCGCAACGCCGATGTTGCGCTGGCCCTCCCAGACCCGGGAGCCGGACAAGAGCGCGCCTGCGACCAAGGCCGCCATCGTCGACGGATTGGCGTTGGCGAAGGCCTTGGCGCAGGTACGGGCAATCTCGGTCGGCGTGGTGTCGTCCGGCAACTCCTCGAGCGCCGCGATCACCGCGCGCGAACCCGCCGTGATCGTGATTCCGAGGTCGCCGTCGCCAAGCGCCTGGTCGAGGTCGCGCAGTTCATCGGAAGACTCGATCAGGATGGTGAGACTTCGACAGATGCGGTCCTTGAGTTCCTTGCTTTCCATGGCGGATCAGCCCTCTCGAAAGAACGGCGACTGGGCGGGCGCGTTGAGCAACTCCAGTCGGTCATCATTCAGATCCAAGATGGAGATGGACGCGCCTGCCATTTCGAGGCTGGTCGCATATTCGCCCACATAGTTCTTTGCGACCTCAATTCCGCGTTCAGCCAGGAACGTGTGGGTCTTGCGATAGAGCACGTAAAGCTCCTCGAGAGGCGTTGCCCCCATCCCGTTGACCAGCACCGCGACTCGCGAACCCTCACCCAGTCCCAGGTCATCGACGAGCGCCGAGGTGAGGTGTTCGGCGATCTCGTCGGCCGTCTCGAGGGCGCCGCGCCGCGTTCCCGGCTCCCCGTGGATGCCAATCCCGAACTCCATCTCACCCTCGGGAAGCTCGAAGCTTGGCTTTCCCGTGGTCGGAAGGATGGTCGGAGCGAGTCCGATGCCGATGGTTGCCGTGTGCTCGACGGTGTCCTCCGCGATGGCGGCGACCTGCTCGAGGGAGTCGCCTCTCTCGGCGGCTGCCCCAGCGGTCTTGTAGGCAAAGAAGATCCCGGCAACACCGCGCCGATCGAGTTTGCGCTCGTGGGGCTGGCTTGCGACGTCGTCGCGACCCAGCACGGTCTTGGTGTCAATGTCCTCGAGTTCGGCCAGGTCGACCGCAAGGTCGAAGTTGAAGACGTCGCCGCCATAGTTTCCGTAGAGGTACAGCACTCCGGCACCGCCATTGACGGCCTTGGTTGCCTGGAAGATCTGGTCGGAGCTTGGCGAGCTGAAGACGTTGCCGATTGCCACCCCAGAACACAGGCCCTTGCCGACGTAGCCCTTGAACAGCGGCAGGTGTCCCGACCCACCGCCGGTGACGATGCCGACCTTGCCGTCCAGCGGAGCGTCGGCCCGGACCAGAACCCGGATGTCGTCCCCTGGCGTCTTCACGAGGTCGGGGTGAGCCAGCAGAATCCCCTCGACAAACTCGTCGACGAAGCTATCCGGGTTGTTGATGATCTTCTTCATGGTCTTATCCGTTCACTTTGTTGTTGCTTCGGCCACGGCGTCCTGCTTTTCACCATCGGTGCTCGGTCGTCGCTTCCTCGTTTTGATTTTCACTTGATCAAGGACCATCACGCCCACCAAGATGAGGCCCTGAGCGATCGCGTACTCATAGGCCGACAACCTCATGGCCGTAAATCCGCTGGAGAGCACTTGGAGTGTGAGCGTTGCGAGCACCACACCGAGCACCGTCGCGAACCCGCCGTTGGGGTTCGTGCCGCCAAGCACCACGATCACAATCACCAACAGCACGTAGCTTGAGCCATAGTCGGCGCTCGCTGACGGGCTCCGGCTGAGGAACACCAGACCTGCCACCGCGGAGAGCAGGCCGCTGGTGATGTAGGTCATCATCAGGGTCGATCGCGCGCTGATGCCCGAGTACTTGCTCGCCACCGGGTTGGCACCCTGCAGGGCGATCTTTCGGCCGATGGCCGTGCGGTTGATGAGGACGGCGATCGCGACGGCGGCCACGATCAGAATCAGCAACAGCACGGGAACGCCGAGTATCGCCGTCGATCCCATCGAGGTCAGCCCGCCCGGAGCGCCCGAAATGGTGACGCCGCCGGTCCACACCAGCGCCAGGCCGTTGTAGAGCTGCATCGTGCCGAGGGTCACGAGGATCGGAGTGATTCCCACCACGCTCACGAGCACTCCATTGATCGCACCCAAGGCAACGCCCACCGCCACCCCGGCGAGCAGAATCAGGGGCGTCATCGAGTCCGCCGCCCCCTGGCCCTGTGAGTTCAGCACGGACGTGTAGAGGGAAGACACGGTAATGGCCGTGGCATTGGCGATCGCCACCACCGACAAGTCGATGCCGCCAGTCAGCATCGCCATCATGACGGCGAGTGAGAGAAGGCCGATCTCCGGCGCGACCAGGCCGATGTTCTGAAGGTTGACCTCGCTGAGGAAGACGCCGGGGTTCAGGGCCGCGAACAGGACGAAGGTCGCGACGAGCAGCAGGGCCATGCGACCCACACCCCGTTGCACGTGGATTCGGGCAATGGCCGCGTTGTACGCTGTCTCGACTCGCTGATTGATCTGACTCAGGGAGCCGCGTGACGGATCGCTCATGCCTCAACCTCCTTCTGCACGATGACCGGGCGTTTTCGCGCGCGAGTACGGCCGAGTGCTTGAGCAGTGACGCCGAGCAGCAGCAACATCCCGACCGCGGCCCTCTGCCATGTGCTGGGGATTCCCACCAGCACGAGGTTGTTGTTGATGAGTTGGACGAGAACGACGCCCAGCACGGTGCCGACCACGGAGCCGCGGCCACCGAAGATCGATGCCCCTCCGAGCACCACGGCCGCGATGATGTCGAGTTCGGTACCGACGATCGCCTGAGGATTTGCATTCTTGCCGAGGATCACGAACACCACCCCGCCGAGGGCCGCGAGGGCGCCCACGAGGGTGTAGAGCCAGACTTGCGTCCTGACCACACGGATGCCGACGCGCCGCGCCGCCTCTGCGTCGCCGCCGATGGCGTAGATGCTGCGGCCGAACATCGTCCACCTCAGCATCCAGGCGATGAACACCGCCACCAGCACCACCGGGATAATCATGAAGTGCAGGTAGCCGCCGCCCGGAACATCCCAGAGGTGAACATCTGAGAGCCTGGTGATCGACTTGGGCAGCTCGCTCGCGGAAATATACAGCGAGCCGATGTAGGTGAGCAGAACGCCCTTGTAGATGGTTTGAGTGCCGAGAGTCACGATCAGGGTCGGCAGCCTGAACCGCGCGATCACCACGCCGTTGAACAGGCCAAGCAACCCACCCACGACCATGGCAATGACAAAGATCAGCACGAGTCCCGGATCAAGGTTGCCATCCTTGGCCCATCTCACCGTGGTGTACGCCGCGAAGATGGCAATGGCGGGGAACGAGACGTCAATGCCACCGGAGATCATGACGAGCAGCACGCCGAGCGCGAAGACGAGCGGCACCATCGAGCTGCGCACCAGCGCAAAAAATGTGCCGGGCGTAAGGAACGCTGGCGACGCGATGGACATCGCCACCGCCACCACGATGATGACCGCGACAAGAAGTCCTTCGTTGTTGGCGCCGCGCAATCGCCCCAGTGCAGTCCTCATGCCGCCATCCTCTTGTGAATCTCGTTCGCATTGATGTCTTCACCGACGAACTCGGACACGATGCGTCCCTCGTGAACGATCAGTACCCGATGACAACTGGAGACGAGTTCCGGAATGTCGTCCGAGATCACGATGATGCCCATCCCGGCGGCGGCCTGTTCGCGCAGGATCGTGAGGATCTCTTCCTTCGATCCGATGTCGACGCCCACCGTTGGTCCGTTGAGGACGAGGATGGTCGGCTTCCGGTCAAGCCACTTGGCGAGCACGACGCGTTGGGCGTTGCCACCCGAGAGGCTATGCACGACGGCGGCGACGTTCGGTGCCTGAATGCGCAGGCGCTTGAACAGGTCTGCGATCGAGTCCCGAATCCGCTTGCGGTTGAGCAGGCCGAACTTTGTGCGATAGGAGTCCAGGGACGATGCGACCATGTTGTCCGCAATGGAGGCGTCAAGAAAGAGACCCTGCGTCAGCCGATCCTCGGGCACGTAGCCGATTCCGGCCCTCACCGCGTCGCGGATCGAGTCGATCTTGTGAGACTGCCCCGCGACGATCACTTCGCCGCTGTGGGCGGGTCGAATGCCGAATATCGCCTCGGCGATCTCTGATCGTCCCGAACCCAGCAGCCCCGTAATGCCCAGAATCTCGCCGACGCGGAGCTGCAGGTCGATGTGGTGGAAGTCGCCGGACCGCGTCAGGTTCTTCACATCAAGCAGGAGTGCGGCGTCCTTGTCGACCGGCGCGACGAGCCTGTCTTCCGACACCTCTCGGCCGGTCATCGCTTTGGCGACGCTGCGCCCGGTGTAATCCGACGCTGGGCCGGTTTCGACAAGTTCACCGTTACGAAGAATGGTGAGGCGCTGAGCGATCTGGAGCACCTCGTCTAACTTGTGGCTGACGAACATCACCGCAACGCCGCGCTCCTGGAGCCTGCGCACGATCGTGAAGAGCCGGTCAACCTCGGTATGGGTCAGGGCCGTGGTGGGTTCATCCATGATGAGCACCTTGGCGTCGCCGACGAGGGCTCGGCAGATTGCCACAAGCTGGCGGTCGGCCACCGACAGGCTCTCGACCTCCGCGCCCAGATCGATCTTCAAGCCCAGTTCTCTGACGATCCGGTCGGCCTCCGCATAGATTCGCTTGCGGGAGGAGAACCTCCGCCGCTCCGCGAGTTCGCTGAGCATGGCAATGTTCTCGGCGGCGGTGAGGTTCGGAAACAAGGAGAAGTCCTGGTAGATCACCTGGACTCCGCTGCGAATCGCCTCATTGGGCGTGAGATGTGATCGCCGACTGCCGCCGATCGAGATGCTCCCGGAGTCTGGTCGCTCGACGCCGCTGATGATCTTGATCAGCGTTGACTTTCCGCTCCCGTTTTCTCCGGCGAGGCAGTGCACTTCACCCGGGAGTAGCGAAATCGACACGCTCTTCAGGGCATGGACTCCGCCGTAAGTCTTCACAATGTTGTGGACCTCGAGGACGGGTTCGGCGACCACTGTCATGGTTTGCTACATCCCTAGTGCTTCCAAGTTCCCGGGTGGGCCGGACCGATGAGGGTCCAACCCACCCGGGAATGGTGTGTGAAGGAGTCGAGCGACTTAGAAGTTGTAGTCGCCGACGTTGCTGAGGTCAACCGCGACACCGGCGTTGCCGGCGAACACGTTGTCGTAGCCCTCAAGCTTCACGAGGGACTCGTAGCCAGGGATTCCCAGGTTCGTGCCTTCTTCAACGGTGCCGCCCTCGGCGAGGATGCGGCCGATCTCCAACTGTGCCTTGCCGGCCATGGCCGGGTCCCAGAAGAAGATCTTGTCGATTGCTCCGCTTTCGAGGTAGCTTCCGGCAACGGAGGGAATCGAGGTGCCCATGACGCACACCGAGTCGGCCTTACCGGCCTCGTCGACCGCACGCGCGATACCGACGACGTCGGTGCCCGCCGAGCCCTCAAATGCCGCGATGTCCGGGTACTTCGCGAGGATCTCCTTGGCCTTGTTGTAGGCCGTTTCCTCGTTCTCCTCCGACTCGATGGGGTCTTCCACGCGAGTCATGTCCGGGAAGTCGGCCTGCTGCTTGTCGTAAGCGCCGCCCACCCAGTCCATGTGAGATCCGTTGGTCAGTCGCCCGACGAACTGGACGTACTTGCCGGTACCACCGGTGCACTGGCCAAGGTTCTCCATGATCTGCGCACCGTAGGCACGGTTCTCGAAGCCTTCAATGTCAATGTCGATGTTCTTCATGCCGGCTGCTTCGTGACCCACCACGATGATTCCCGCGTCGCGTGCCTGCTGAGCCACGGCCGCGAGACCCTCAAGGTCATTGGGAACGATGCCGATGGCGACTGGCTTCTGTGCGATCAGATTCTGAATGATGGCGACCTGACCCTCATTCGTCGCCTCTGCAGGTCCCTCTTCACGTGCGTCAAGGCCGTTTTCTGCGCCCCATTCCTTGACGCCGACTTCCATGCGGTCAAACCAACCGATGCCGGTCGCCTTCACGATGACCACGTACGCGCCGTCTCCGCCGCCAGCGCTCGTGGTGCCGGTGGTGGCTGACGTGGTTGGCGTCTCGGCTGTCGAGCTGCAACCGATGAGGGTCACGGCAAGGGCACTGGCCAACAGTCCGCCGGAAAGTTTCTTGTGCTTCATATTTCACTCCCTTGTGATCGAGCACCCTGCGCCTCTACGCCTTCGTCGAAGCTGCAGTGGCAGTAACAGGACCATATGCCTGGGTTTGCGCCGCTGTCAATCACAACTGCGCACCCAGTGCGCGCTTTCCTTCACTTTGCTGCTCGTTTTCGCGCAGCCGGGCGGCTAGACTCGTGCATCAGACCAAAGGAGGTCGTCATGTCTCGACAGGCACAGATCGTCGAGTTGCTCCTTGAGCGAGGGTTCACTTCCGTGTCCGACCTGGCGTCTCACTTCGACGTCACCGAGTCGACAATCCGGCGCAGTCTGACCGAGTTGGAGGCGCGCGACCTGGTTCAGCGGACCCACGGCGGCGCGCTTCCAGTGGGCCAGGTAGACGCTCCTTTTGACCTCAAACAGTCACTTCACCGACCCGAGAAGGAAGCCATCGGCAAGGCCATGGCTCATCGGATTCTGGACGGTCAGACCGTGCTGCTTGACAGCGGTTCGACAACCCTCGAGGTGGCGCGCAACCTCAGAGGTCGGCAACTTACGGTCGTGACCAACGACCTCCTCGTGGGCGCCACGATCGCCGAAAAGCAGAACGCGCACCTCGTTTTCATCGGCGGAGAATTGTTACCGAATGTATATACGATGTGGGGTCCGACCTCGATCCAGCAACTCGAAAACTTGCGCGTCGACGTTGCCGTGTTCGGTGCTGACACCGTCACGGAGAACGGCGTCTTCAACACGTCGAGCTACGAACTCGAGATCAAGAGAACGATGCGATCGGTCGCCACGGAAGCGTTCTTCGTTGCCGATAGCTCAAAGTTTGGCAGGGAAGCACTCTTCAAGGTCTTCGATCTGGACTCCTTCAGTGCCGGAATCACCGACGACTACATCGAACCCATGCGGGCGGCGCAGTTCCCCATACCTCTCATCAGGGTCCGCTCGCAGGAGACCTTGGCCGCCGTTACGCCTCGGAGTTGAACAGCACAGCGCGCGATCGCAACTCACCGGCGGCGAGCTTGCCGAGCGCCACGTCGGCCTGCTCCATCGGGAAGCGTTCGACGACGGTGCGGATCTTGCCTGCCGCGGCAAGTTCAAGCACTGCCCGCATCTGAGCGCGGTTGCCGAGTATTGAGCCCTTGATCGTCTGCGCCCGGTTGAAATGGAATTCTTCGACATTGATCGGCACGGCGTTGACCAACGTCCCACCCCACTTGAGCGTGTTCATCGCCTGCGCCGTCACCTCGTCGGAGGCGGCAAAGGTCAGCACCACGTCGGCGGAGTCCGCGATGGCCTCCATCGCTGCGGGGTCCGTGGAATCGACGACGCGCGTGGCGCCCAGTTCCGTGGCGACGTCACGGTGCGCTGCATTGCGTCCGACGGCCACCACCTCGGCGCCCGTGAGGAGCGCCATCTGCAAAGCCATGTGACCCACTCCGCCGAGGCCAAAGAGCGCCACCACGTCGCCCGGTCCCACGTCGACCTTGTCCATGACTCCGTAGGCCGTGATTCCAGGGCAGAAGAGGGGAGCGGCGTCGACCAGGTCGAGGCTCTCAGGAACGTGATACGTGTAGTCGGCCCACGACACCATGTAATCGCCGTAACCGCCGTTCACGTGCTCGCCCGCAACTTTGCGTTCGTGACACAGCTGTTCCCGATCACTGGCGCAGAACTCGCAGGTTCCACACGCCCACCAGATGGGCTGGACGCCCACCGGGTCGCCCACCTTGAAACCGGTGACTCCCTCGCCGATGCCGGCCACCCGGCCCGTGGCCTCGTGCCCGGGGATGATCGGGCTGATGGCGGGCACCCCGCCGTCAACCCAGTCGCCCTCGACGGTGTGAAGGTTCGACCGGCACACCCCACACGCCACGACCTTAATGAGGAGTTGGCCGGCAGCGGGCTCGGGACGGTCGGTCTCCTGCCATGCAAGCGGGTGCTCTGCGAGGGGAGCCGGGGTGAACAGGAGGTTTGCGCGCATCGTTGTCATGCCACCGACTGTACGACTTTTGTTGGTGGCTCCGCCAACAAGGAATTGTTGAGGCGGCGACAACTGATTGTGGTTGCGGACGGCACTATGACGCTCGGGGCACCGCCGAAAGTTCGGTGCGCACCTCGGACACGAGCACGCTCGGAACCAGCATGGCTTCGAAGGCGCGCGCCGTCGAGCCCGCTCGGTCGGATACCGCAACCCTGATCTCCCAGCCCAGATCGTCGTCGACCAACTCGACCTTTGCCAGTCCTGAGGCGGACTCTTTGTGCGCCAGAGACACGGGCAGCGCCGCGACACCGAAGTCGCGTTGCACCATGTCGATGAGCATGTGCACGTCATCCACGGTCACGACGCTCCGGCGGATGAGCCCACGCGCCTCCGTCGCCGCGTCAAGCACTCGTCTGACCACCCACGTCGGCTGGAAGTCCACAAACTTCTGCCCGACCACGTCCCGCCAGGCCAGGGATCGCTCGGTGGCCAGGGGGTGGCCAGGGTGCGTCAGGAGCACAAAGGGTTCGCGGCGCAGTACCACCGAACTGAAGCCCGAACTCCTCTGCCAGGGTTCGCCCACCACCGGACCGGCTATCAACGCAATGTCAAGGTCGTCTTCCGACAGACCCGCGACGAGCGCTCCCGTCGAGGACTGCTCGAAGGACATCTCCGCCTGCGGTTCGTCGATCCGGAATGCCGCCATGAGATCCACGAGGTCGACGAGGTCCCCCACGCATTGTTCGGACCCCACCCTGACCAGTCTGGCCTCCCGCTGGGAGACCTCGAGCAGCTCCCGTTGCGCCGCCCGAGCATCGGCGAGCATTCGCCGCGCCCGCGGAAAGAACACCTCGCCGGTCCTGGTGAGCGTTGCGCCCTGTGGACCGCGGTCAAACAGCCGAACCCCGAGTTCTCGCTCAAGCGCGCGGATCGACGCGGACAAGCCCGACTGCGTGACAAACACGGTCTCGGCCGCTTTCGTGAAGCTACGCTCGTCCACCACCGCGAGGAAGAACTCTAGTTGTCGGACGTCCATGTCCCTCACAATCCCCGTAGCAACCGATGGCCCGAGCTGGCACGCGGCACGCGCGCGGAAGGCCGCTGCTACGCCCACGCGTCAGATCCGCGAACCAGTCTAAGTCCCCGAGCCCCCGGCCGGAACGGTCACCCGACGGCGCCGTCACGGCATCGGCGGCCCGGTGACGTCGTCGGTGGTTACCACTGACGAGGCCGCGTTGGGCGCCGCCGGGGTCTGGTGGGTCTCGGTAACCGTCTGGCGACGTCGCGGCGAAAACACGAACAGGGTGAGAATGAGGCCCACGGCGCCCGCCACCATCAGGATGACGCCGACCGCCTTGATGTCCAACCCGGCCACTGTTGCGTCGACGGCCAGCGTGAGAATTGCTCCGACTGCCATCAAGAAGATGTTGATGCCGATGCCCATGATGTTCCTTTCGTTGGGGGAATGGATCTCCGGTCGACTCGCAGATTCGCTCAAGAATCGCTCAGCCGACGGTGTTGCGAAGCAGTGGCGCCGGGGTCACCAGTAGTGGCGGCGACCGCCCACACCACGACCGATCATGCCGAGGATGGCTAAGACGACTCCCACGACCACGAGAATCACGCCGACCGTCTCGAGGAGGGGGATGCCGGCGATAATCCCCATGAGGAACAGGACAATGCCAAAGATGATCATGTCGACTCCAAGCCGAGGCGGCGTTCGTAGGACTGCACTGAACCGGGGACTCGTTCTGCACAGTAGACCTACGGTGTAGATGTCATTGAACTCCCATTGCCGACATCTGTCAATGTGTAGGGCTACATTGTTGGTATACGGTGTAGCCAAGAACCCGTGCATGAGGCCGCTGTGAAAGTGGAGGATTTCAAGGTGACACCCCGCACTACTCCAAAGAACGTCGCCCTGACCCGGGAGTCCACCCTTCGCGCGGCTCTGGAGATCATCGATGAGGATGGTGTCGAGGGGCTGTCCATGCGCAGGCTCGGTCGCGCCCTTGGGCGCGACCCGATGTCGCTCTACCGCCACGCGACCACCAAGGCTGAGCTTCTCGATGGCGTCGCCGAAACGGTCCTCGCGGAACTGACCGTCGACACCGCCTCCGGCGACTGGGAGGCCCAACTGCGCACCGTGGCCCGCCAGTTCCGAGGCCTCGCGCTCGCCCACCCCAACGTGATTCCGCTCCTGGTCACCCGACCGCTGAGCACTCCACTCGCCATGCGGCCGTTGGGCACCTTGCGACCTCTGGAAGCAATCCTCGAACTGCTCATCCGCGCGGGATTCTCCGAGGTCGACGCTCTGCACGTGTACCGCTCGTTCTTCGGCTTCATCCAGGGCCATGTCCTGAACGAACTCCAGGAAATCGTGGAGAACCCCGAGGAGACCGACGATCTGCTCCGACTGGGTCTGCATCGGCTCCCGCTACGCGAGTTCCCTCGACTTCGCGCCCTCGCATCCGTCCTGGCCGCCTACGACGGAGCAGCGGAACTCGAGCGAGGCATGGACACTTTGTTCACGGGCCTGCACGCCCAACTGCACCCCACCAGCCCGTCGCCAGCGTGAGCCCAGACCGTGACGCGCCGTAGGGCTATGTCGCGGGATGGTGGAGCTGGGCTTCGGCGGCACATCCTGGGCGTGAGTTCTCTGTACCGCGTCGGGCCGCTCACCCACAGAGCAGAAGCGGCCCGACTCTTCAGCAGTCTCCTAGGGTCGCGTCTCCTAGCCGTTTGCGGGGGTGGCGGGGTGGTGTCTCGTACCGCTGCTTTGAGTGATGTCCGATGAGCTCGTGTGAAGGCGATGTTGCCGTCGTGGGTGGGTCGTCCTGGGCGTCCGTTCCGGGATGACCGGCGGGTGGCCGAGGGAATCATCTACCGGTATCGGTGCAGGTTGCCCTGGCGTGATGGGCCGCCCGCGTTCGACCCCCGCAAACGCTGTGGAGGCGTCACCGCCGCTACAGCGGTGACGGAACCTGGGATCGTCTGTTGGCGCAGTTGCTGGCCGAGGCGGACGACTCGCAGATGGCGGATTGGACGGCTTCGGTGGACTCCACGGTCAACCGTGTTCACCAACACGCCACGAACCTGCCGCGTCACACAGCGGGACCTGTCGAATTACACGAATCCTCAGGCCGAGCCTCCTGATCATGCCATTGGCCGCTCCCGGGGCGGTTTGAGCACCAAGAATCATGCGCTGACCGACGAGAAGTGCCGACCCTTGGTTGTGCTGATCGATCCCGGGCACGGGGACGACGCTCCGATGTTCCCGTTGCTGATGGGGCAACTGCGAGTCGCCCAGACCGGCCCCGTGCGGGCACGCACCTGACCCGACCGTTTGCGCGACGACAAGGCACACTCGTCACGGGCGATCCGCGGGCACCTTCGCGACCGCGGGATCGTCGCCGTGATTCCCGAGCGATCGGACCAGATCGAGCACCGAAAACGCCGAGGCTCGGCCGGAGGCCGCCCGCCCGTGTTCGATGCTGACGACTACAAGGGTCGCCACGTCATCGAGCGCAGTTTCTGCGACCAGAGGCAGTGGCGCGGCATCACCACCCGCTACGACAAACTCGCCATCACCTACCGCGGCGGCACAGTCCTTAGGGCCATCACCATCTGACTCAAGGCACTAGAAAGACACGCCCTAGGAGTCCGCCAAAGTGACCACCGTCGCATGCGCTCCGACGCGGTGTAGCGAATCGAGAGTCGCAAGATAGGGCTCGGTAAAGCCCGGATCGCTGGCCAGTTCTCCGAAGAGCGACGGTACGGACACGAACGCAAGGGGATCCTCGAGCTGACGCTGGGCGAGCGGCATCAACTGATCCTTGAGTCGATCGACCACGTGGATCGGCTCACCCTGCTCGTCGACCCCGAGCGCGTACCGCACCCAACTGGCGACGATGGCGGCCGACAGGGAGACGTCCCCTCCCTGTGCTCGGCGCTCCCGAATCACGGGCACAAGCCACTTGGGAATACGATCCGACGACTCCGCGCACAATCGCGCGAGCGTGTCCCGGACCTCCGGGTTCGAAAAACGTTCGATCAGCGTGCGCTTGTACTCGTCGAGATCGACCCCTGGAAGGGGGCGCAACGTGGACGTGGCCTCACGGTCCATGTAGGCGAGCGTGAACGCCGCGATCGCGGGATCCGACGCTGCCTCGTGAGCGTAGCGATAACCACTCAGGAAGCCAAAGTAGCAGATGGCCTGGTGGCCGACGTTAAGCAAACGCAACTTCATCAACTCGTAGGGCAGCACCTCTTCGACCACCTGCACATCCGCCTCCTCGAACGGCGGGCGACCCATCGGGAAGTTGTCTTCGAGCGCCCACTGGAAGAATGGCTCGCAAACCACGGGCCACGCATCGGTCACCCCGAACTGACTCGCGAGTTCGTCGATGTCGTCCTGCGCCGTCACGGGCGTGATGCGGTCCACCATCGAGTTTGGGAACGCGACGTTGTCGCGAACCCAGGCACCGAGCGCTGGATCCCTGAGTTGCGCGAAAGCGCTGAACACCTGCTGAGCGATGTGGCCGTTGCCCTGGATGTTGTCGCAGGACATGATCG
>DGBM01000049.1 GCA_002384765.1 Demequinaceae bacterium UBA4004 | reverse complement strand
ATCGTCCTGGCTGCTGCTAACCGTGGCCAGCTCGAGACCGCGACCGACGGCATCGACATCGCGCCCGCGGCTGACGCTGCCGAGCCGGTCTCGTCGGTAGTCGCGGTACTGGGGGACCGCAAGCACACTGGTCGTTGGCATCTGCCGCGAAAGATGCGTGTGTTCGCAATCCTGGGCGACGTGCATCTCGACCTGCGCGAAGTTGTGGTGGTCGATGAGGTCATCGAGATCGCTGCGGTCACCTTCTTCGGCAACCTGACCGTCGACGTCCCTGATGGAGTGGACGTCGAGCTCACCGGCTTCGACCTCCTCGGTGATCGGGAGCTGCGGATCGCTACCGCGCCGCGCCTCCCCGGTATGCCGAGGATCCGCGTGAAGGCGTACGGAATCCTCGGCGACATCGACGTACGCACCCCGCGACGGAATGAGAACCCGCCGAGCTGGTGGGCATGGTTTGGCGGACGCCGCCGCACGGGCGGATAAGCGGCCACGCCGATCACCAGGGGTCGTTCAAGCTGGCCCGGACACGCCACCTGCCTCACTGTCCTCGGTAAGGATTGCTCACCGGTAAGCGTCGTCCGGCGGTAGGTATGAATTCGGGCCGTTTCGGGCGCGGACACCGGCAAACGAACTAGGTTTGTCGCGCATTTTGCCGCTGACCTGGATCCGTCGACTCTCGGCACGGTGCCGGGGATCGCGCGGATTGTTGTGGCGTTCCAGAACCCGTTCGTGCCCGGCGGCTTGACGATGCTGGCAACGACCCTGGTCGTGTGGGCGCTCTGGCCGCGGCGAGATGAAGCGGTAGACGATTCCCCGGCCGAGGATGTCGACCAGGAGACTGGTCAGTCAGCATCTCGCAGCGTGTAACGCATGATCACGTTGCCGACGCTGGTCGGCTGAGCGCTGAGGAGATTCAGCCGGGTAACGGGCACCGTCTCGTCGAACAGCCGCCGACCCTCGTTGGTCACGACCGGATGAGTGGTCAGGGTGAGCTCGTCGATCACGCCCGCTACGAACAACGAGCGAACCGTGCTGATGCCACCGGCGACGGTAATCTCGCCGTCCGCGCCGTTCTCGCGCAGGTTCTCCACGTACTCGACAGGGTCGCCACTGATCAGGACGCTGTTCCATGGCAGCTCACCGCTCAATGTCGAGGAGACGACGTGCTTGCGGACCGGGTTGATCCACTCCGCGAACGGATCGTCGGCGGTGGCCCAGTAGTCCTTCCACTCCTCCCACAGCTTGCGGCCGATCACTACGTCGGTGACGGGAGCGATCGATGCGCCCATCGACTCGCCCTCTTCGGGGCCGAACGAGTCGAACTGCCAGAGGTGCGGATTCTCGACGACGCCGTTGACGGAGTTGAACAGGTGTGCCGTTACTTTGCGGCTCATGGCGGTGCCTTTCATTCGGTATGGGCTGTTACCGGTATAGACCATCCGACCGCCCGAAACTCATCGCCGAGCCAAGAAAGCTATTCGTCCTCGACGGTGATACCGAGCTGCGCGGCGAGCAGCTCTGCTAGGTAGGCGCTCTGCGCCGACGACACGATCGTGCCCGCCATCCCGTCGATCCCGCTGATGGTCGCCAGTTCGAGCCCCCGCAGATCCACATGCTTCAGCCGCGCGTGGTCGAACCGGATCGACTCCACTCGACAGTCGCGGAACGCCACCCGTTCCGCACGAGCTTCAGTGAGGTCTAGCTCGGAGAGCACGCAGCCCTCGAACACGACGTCACGCAACGTGGCCCCCCGCAGGTTTAGCCAGGAAAGCCTGCTGTCACGGATAACGACCGACCGCAGTCCCGCCTCATACATCTCGACCGCTCCGAGTCGAGATCCCTCGATGCGCACGTCCTGCCACGTCGTACGCGGCACTTTCAGGCTCGCAGCATTCAGCCGCGCGAACCGAGTGTGCATGAACCGCGCATTGGTGAGCTGAGCGTCGTGCGCGACGAGGCCGAGGAGCTCGCATTCCGTGAACCGAATACCCGACAGGTCCTGCCCAGAGATGTCAGCGCCGGAGTATCGACGCGCCTCCAGCAGGTCGTCGGGAACAAGCCCATCGGTGTCAGCGTCGGTCAAATCGTCCCAGCTCACCGGAGCGATGACCGGGGTCCGCTTATCGGTACGTGCTCGTGCCATTCAGCGATCTCCTTGATCCCGAGTAGGACGTCGGCGTCCGAAACCGCCGACGCTCCATTGTCCTAGACCTCGCGCGTGCCCGCAGTGGCCTTGACCAGAAATGGGCAGGTCGACAGGCTTACCGGAGGTGATAACGGCGCGGCCCGCGCGCCCCAACCCTTCGGAGGAGACCTCGTGCGCGCAGTCAAGCTTGTTAGCCCTGGCCAGATGGAGCTGAAGGAAGTACCGATTCCACAGATCGGGGCGGACGACGTACTGGTCAAGATCGCCGGCGCAGGGTTATGCCACTCCGACCTGCACGTGCTGCATATGGGGGAGGAGTGGCCCTTCTTCGGCGGCACCCTGGGGCACGAAGGCGCCGGATGGGTCGAAGAGATCGGCGCCAACGTCCAGGGCCTGGCAAAGGGCGACGCGGTGCTGGTCAGTGTCATCTGGGCATGCGGCCATTGCCGCGCCTGTGTGGAGGGCCGCGACAACGCCTGCATGGTCAACGGCAGCCGCACCATGTTCCCGACTGTTCCGGGCCTGGGCCCCGACGGCGCTATGGCCGAGTATCTGGTGGCCAACACTCGCCAGTTGGACAAGATCGACGATCTGGATCCGATCGCCGCGGCGCCGCTCGCCGACGCCGGCGTCACGCCGATGCACGCCGTTAACAGTGCGCGGCAGCACCTCGTCCCCGGGTCTACCGCCGTGGTCATCGGCGTGGGCGGCCTGGGGCACATGGGTCTGCAGATCCTGATGGCCACGACCGGCGCGCGGATCATCGCGATCGACAGCGACGAGACCAAGCTGCAGCTGGCGCGCGACCTCGGCGCGGACCTGGTGCTCAGCAGCGACAGCGAAGCGGCTCAGAAGGTACTCGATGAGACCACGCAGTACGGCGCGGACGCCGTTTTCGACTTCGTCGGCGTACAACCCACCGTGGAGCTGGCGACCAAGATCGTCGCGCCCGAGGGCGCCATCCGGTTCGCAGGCCTGGGCGGCGGATCGTTCACCTATACCGCCGACTCGGACACCGCGACGCTGCCGTGGGGCGTCAACGTGCAGCGCTCGTTCGGCGGTACCCGCGCCGATCAGCTGCAGGTGATTGCCCTGGCACAGCAAGGAAAGCTCACCGTGGAGACGGTGACCTACCCGCTCGATGATTTCCAGAAGGCCTTCGACGACCTCGAGGCCAACCGAGTCCGGGGCCGCGCAATCCTGATCCCGTAGACCCTGGCCCCGTAGACGTGCCGGTCAACGTTGCCGGCGCTCTCGCCGTACTCGCTCGTGTGGACGTTTATGTATTAGGGCGGTACCAAAACTTCCACACGAGCGGTGAAAAGTAGGAAACGGAAGGACTAACGACATGCGGGCACTGATCCCGTCGTACGACGGCAATGCGGATTTGGCCTCGGCTTTCGCGTTTTCGCGCGACAGTTGCGTTCGCGCGGTGTTCGTTTCCAGCGTGGACGGCGCGGCCACGCTCGGCGGGCGGGCTGGTGGCCTCGGCAACAAGACCGATCAACGCCTCTTCTCGCTGCAGCGTAGCCTCGGCGACGTCGTGCTCGTTGGCGCGGGAACCGTGCGCGTGGAAGGCTACGGCCCGGTCGAGGTGGACCCGGAGTGGTCGCATGTGCGCGGCAACCGATCACCCACCCCACCGATCGCCGTTGTCTCCGCAGATCTCGGACTGGATCCGAAAGCGCTGTTGTTCACCGACGCCCCCGAGTACGCGCGGACGATCGTGATTACCTCCGCAGCCGCACCACCGGACCGGCGTGAGGCGCTGAGCGCGGTCGCCGAGGTGGTCATCGCGGGCGACGACATCGTGGATCTTTCCGTTGCCATCGAGATGCTCGCCGCGCGCGGACTCCGTCGTGTCACTTGCGAAGGCGGTCCGACGCTGATGGCCGCCCTCGCGGCGTCGGAGCAGGTTGACGAGCTGTGCCTGACGCTGAGCCCAATGCTGGTCGGCGGCGACGCGCCGCGGATCACCGATGGGCCGCCAGTTTCGGACGCCCCAGAAATGCGATTGGCGACCCTCCTCGAGGAGGACGGATACCTGTTCATGCTCTATCAGAAATCGTAGTGAGCCAGAAACATGCCGTCGGGGACCAGCTTGGGCCGCACGATGTCGGCGAGCCTGAGGGCGGAATCGGACGTCCTCGTCCAGCTAAACCCGGTGGAGGTCCCGGATTGCTCACGAGGGGCTACTCGCGGGAACAACCTCGGTGGTGCGACGGTGAGCTCGATGTCGGACGGCGCAACGAGTAGATGACATGGCGCCCGTCGTGCGCGGCCGTGTCGGGCTCCATCTCGAACACTCCCGGGACTCGCGCGAACCCGGAGCGCTGCAACGCCCGCCAGGAACGCAGATTGTCGGCATGCACCGGAACCAGCACACAGCTGGCGGTGGCAGCGGAGGCCCAGAGCTCGTCGCAGGCCGCGCGGACCATCGCGGCTCCAAACCCCTGCCCCACCACATCGCTTTCACCGAGCAGGTAATCCATGCTCCACGCATCCGGCGGCAGCTCCACTCGGGCGGCCGCGAGGTCGTCTAGGTATTCGATGTAATCGTCGATCCGGTAGCGAAACACCAGTCCGATAGGTCGCTCGCCCAACTGAGCGATCCGGTACACGGTCGCCCCGTCCGTGCGCAGCTCGTTCTCGATGTCCGCAAGCTCGCCCGCAGGGTCGTCACTCCACCACTCGGCGACCCTTGGATCGCTTAGCCATCGTTCGATCAGCGGTAGGTCGTCGACCGTGAGCGGACGAAGCGTGACTGGATTCTCCTGCATGCTTTGCGTAGTACCCCGAATACCCGCCCATCAAAACATTTCGTGCCCGTCCAGACCTTACGACCGGCCGCCGCGTGCGTGCCGTTCTGGCCTACTTCCGAATCTGATGACCGTTGCACACGAATCTGCGGGGCTGTCAGACACGAAAATTTGCGATTAGCGTGTCTGGCAGCCCCGCAGAAGCGACATGCGGCGGCGCTAGCCGACCGACCGCACGAAGGTCGCGATGTCGGACGCCGTCGCGTCGGTGATCTCCATGGCGTTGACCGGCGCCAACAAGATGTCGCCGGCGTGCGTCGTACCGGGCGTAATGCGACCGCGTGCGGTGACGCCGGCCTTCCACAGCTTGCGCAGGAAGTGCAGTCCCTCGTCGCGCAGCGGATCGAGCTCGTT
>DGBM01000041.1 GCA_002384765.1 Demequinaceae bacterium UBA4004 | reverse complement strand
GACGTCGAGTACGCCACCGCCGGCTGGGTCGACTGGTACAACAACCGACGCTTGCACAGCACACTTGGGATGATGTCCCCAGTGGAGTTCGAGCAAGCCCACTACGCGGCCCTCAACCGAGAGCCGCAACCCGTATAGGAGCGGCGGAGAACCTGGGGCGCTCCAGTGGGGCGAGATGTGCGCACGTGGTAGGCGTTCGTGAGCCGCTGAGCACCGTCGTAGCGGTGCTCGACCCGAACCGCGCCAATGGCGACAAGTTCCTTCATCGCACGGTCTACGGAGTCAGTGGACCGTTTCCGCAGGCGCCGGGCGAGCGTTGACCGCGAAGGCATGCGGGCGCCGGTCGAGTTGCCATAGCGCAGCACGGCATAAAGGCGTACTGCGACATCACGGATCTCTGCATCAAGCAGCCACTCGGGGACGATCGCGAACCGGTCCTCAATGACGAGTTCGGGGGCGGGGTCAGTGGGCGCCACGACCTGACGACACCACCCTTACCTGCGTGCCCTCTAGATGTCGACTGTTGCTTCGTCGGGGGCAACCCTCGAACTGTCTCGCCGTGTCTTAGCCGATGCATGCCTGTGTCGGCTCTGAGGGGAGCCCATGCTGCTCAGTCGACCTAGATCGCTCCATGACTGGCGTGTTTGTGCGTCAGGATGAGCCGGCCAATGGGGAGCGCGCGCCCGCGCGCCCGTCATCCTGGGACTGATAGGCGCCACGAAGGCTTCTTCCTGGCGCTGCGAGGTGGCCGTCGACCGACTGGGAGCCGAAGAAATCGCGGCCGCGATGACGAACCGCTATCCAGTCCCTATGGAGTTATCGCCAAGCACGGATGCCGAGGGACGTTCACCGTAGGGCGGCGCGTAAATGACGATAATCCGCAGTGATTCCTCGCCTGCGGCGCGGAACTCGTGCATGCTTCCCTCCGGAAGGAAAATCCAGTCGCCCGGACCGAAGGTGACGCGCTCGCCGTCGATGACTCCCTCCCCTTGCCCGCCGAGTACGTGGATGACCTGTTCAATCCCGGGGTGTGCGTGTGCGTCGGCTCGTGCACCAGGGCAAAGGCTGCCCGCGACGACCTCGACGAACTTGGCGCCGACGGTCTCTTGGCCGATCACCCGGCGATTGACGGTACCGGTGTGGTTGGCCGGCGAGTAACTAGGCACATCTTCCTCGCGTAAGACGTACTTCACAGGCGCTCCTCGCTGGGCTGAGCGGTCGGCCAAGACCATACACGTTAACGAGCTGCGATGATGGAACCCCGAAGCGACAGTCGCAACTCCGTCAACGGCTGGATCCGCACGAACGACTTGAATGAACGAGGCTGGTCTCGCCCATCCGCCCGGCCGACTAGATGTACGCGGCCACCACGTTGGTAACAGACGGCTGATCGGTGGGTGTCCTCCGAGTGCGCTGTGGCGTCGGCCATGTTGTAGTGCTCGAGCCAGGGTGCAAGGGCGGCGGCGCGGTTGGCGTTGCTGGTGAAGGTCCGGCGGTAGGCCCATTCGGTGGCCAGGGTTCGGTTCAAGCGTTCGACCTTGCCGTTCTGCCAAGGGCAGTGCGGCTTGATGAACTTCTGTATCGCGCCGAATGTGGCGCAGACCCGCTTGAGGCCTACGGAGTACCGGCAGGCGAAGGCGTTGTGGGTCATGATCCGGCTCCATGCGGGGATGCCCTTCTCGGCGAAGTAGGCTGCGGCACGCTCCAGGAACGCGGCTCGGCGGGCAGGATTTCGCTGTAGGCGAGTCGGCAGTGGTCATCGACCAGGGAATGGACGTAGTCGTATCCGATCGGTTTCCGGTCGATCCGGGACTGATGGTTGGCCGGGGTCTCTCCGCGGGCACGCCACCCTCCGCCGTCGGGGATCTTGCCGAGCTTCTTGACGTCCACGTGGACCAGCTCGCCGGGTCGGTCGCGCGCGTAGCACACCGTGGTCGCGTTCGAGCACCGGATGAGGTCCCCAGTCATCGGGTCGCAGTCACGCAGGTATGGGACTCCGTGACAACGCAGGATGCGGGCCACGATCCGGGGCGGCACACCGAGCCGGGGACCGAGGAGGTCTTGACCACAGCGGTCCTCAGCACGGGCAGCCAGTACCTTCTGCTCGACCTCGTGGCTGGTCCGCGTCGGCATCGTGTGCGGGCGTGAGGATCGAGTCTCCAAACCGGCTTCGCCTTCGGTGGCGTACCTGTGGGTCCAGGTCCGGAAGACACACTTTCGGGTGACCCCATCGCTGCCGCGATGTGGGACTTCTTTCAGCCGGCCTGATGACGCTCCACGATCAGCCGACGGCCGTGAACGGGCAAGCGGGCATTACGGTGGGACGGAGTCTCCTGGTGACGGTGCAGCCTTCGACAAGCCACACCCCACCCGGGGGCTCCTCCTACGTCAACGAACGACGCGCACTGCCACCAACCTCCTAGCCGGGTACAACTAGACGATGCCATGAACTGCGTCGGGGACGACATCGCATCCCACTCTCTCGGGACGCTGGTGGAGGTTGAGCACGCCACGCCGAATGGAGACAGGAGCACCGTAGGGAGTTTCGGCAGCTCGATCGAGCAAGTCTCACCGGCCAACCACGAGTTGACGACCTCTACGACAACGACGGGGGTCGGGTTCCATGTCTCCTCGTCGCTGGGACCCTCCGCGCCACCCCCATCCGAGGGCCTCGCTCATGCAAGTCCTCGCTCAGCTTGAGGTCCTCCCATATCCGCCATCCTCCGTGTAACGAGAGTTTCGCGCTTGCGCGGGGACGACTCACTGCCGTGCCAGACAGAGTGTTGACCGTGGTGGTGGTCCTTGCATGGGCAGGCGAAGCGGAGCTTGGTCGGGGCCGCCCCTCGCTTCTCCACTGGCACTTGCGATGTATCCAATTTGCACCCAAGATGTACCCGAGTACGCGTCGGTCGCCGTTTACGGGCCGGAGACGACAAGGGGCAAGTGCATGGAGCGCCGTCTGTCCTCTTGCCGGAGCGCCGCAGCGTCCGTGCGCCGATTGGTCACGCATCCCGTGCGGCAGCCCCTTAGAACGCTGGTTCTCTAGCCCAGAAGGAGAGGACTCTCATTCAGAAGTTCGGCGACTCTGGGCTCGCATTATGTGGGCTCTGAAATGTGCAGCGTCGAGCGCAAGAATATCCCGGAGCGCGTTTGAAAGTAACCCCGAGCTGGATCGCTTCCCGCAGTAGAGAACTGATCCGTGTTCGCTCATTACTGGTCGCACCCCTAGCACGTTTGAACTGAGGAGGAGCAATGACTGACTACCAGATGCTGGTGGGCGGCGAGTTCGTCGACGCGATGGCGAACCGCAGACTACCGGTCGTAGATCCGTTCACCAGGGAAGAATTCGCTTCGATTCCTGACGCCACGACAGAGGACGTTCAGAACGCGGTCTCTGTAGCCTCGAGGACGTTTGATGGGGGGTGGTCATCCACCAGTGGGATCGCGCGTGCGCAGCTCATGAACCGTCTCGCAGACCTATTGGACGAGCGCGCAGAGGTCATGGGTCAATTGGAATCTCGCGATAACGGCAAGTTAATCTCTGAGACCACACAGCAAGTCCGCTTCGCTGCCCGGATCTATCGCTTCTTCGCTGGTTATGCCGACAAGCTCTACGGGCGCACCATTCCCATGGATCGCGTAGATGTGTTCGACTACACCCTTCGCCAGCCGGTAGGTGTTGCGGCGCTCATCACGGCGTGGAACTCTCCGATGCAACTCCTGGCCAATAAGTTGGCGCCAGCGCTTGCCGCCGGTTGCACCGTGGTGATCAAGCCGAGTGAGCACGCCTCAGTAAGTACAATGGAACTTGCTCGCATCACTGTGGAGGCTGGATTCCCGCCGGGCGTCATCAACGTTGTGAGCGGCGCCGTCGAGTGTGGGGTGGCCCTCACCACCAGCGCTGGTGTCGATACAATTAGTTTCACTGGCAGCGTCCCAACGGGGCAGGCGATCGCCGCTGCTGCGTCGCAAAGCCTTGTGCCGGTGACGCTGGAACTCGGGGGAAAATCACCCAACATCGTTTTTGAAGACGCGGATTTGGACCGCGCGGTGACCGGTGCTTTGGCAGGAATCTTCTCGGCGGGTGGACAGACTTGTATCGCCGGATCCCGAATGCTCGTCCACGAGTCCGTTTACCGCGAGATGGTTGAGGGGGTGCGCGACCGTGCCAACCGGATTCGGTTGGGAGACCCGCGTGACCGACGGACTCAAATGGGACCCGTGGCTAACGAGCCTCAGTATGACCGCATCCGTGCCATGGTCGATCTTGGTCGCGCGTCGGGGGCCAGGCTGGTGACCAATGACGCCCCTCTGGATGACTCGTCTCTGGGAAGAGGTCTATTTATAAGGCCCACCGTATTCGCGGATGTGGACAACTCCAGTCGACTCGCTCAGGAGGAGATCTTTGGCCCTGTGCTGTCGATGATTCCGTTCCGCAACGAAGATGAGGCGGTAGCTCTCGCGAATGAGACCTCCTTCGGCCTTGCATCGGGGATCTGGACTCAGAGCCTGCAGCGGGCGCACCGAGTGGCGAATCGCATCGTCGCAGGCACTGTTTGGGTAAACACCTACCGGTTGTCTGGCGCTCAAGCGCCGTTCGGTGGGGTTAAGAAATCGGGTCACGGTCGGGAGAGGGGCGAGGAGGCCTTGGATGAGTACCTTCGGACGAAGAACGTCATGATCGACTTGGCAGCGGATCTCGCCGATCCCTTCGCCGCGAGTGAGGGTTGATATGTCGAGCGTCGTCGGTGTTGTGGGTTTGGGCAATATGGGTTCAGCGGTGGCCGAGAGGCTCGGGGCTACCTTTACTGTGACCGGTTATGACAGCAATCAGGAACGTCGGGAAGTTGCGCAAAGCCTCGGTATCGAAGTGGTCGCATCATTGAGCGATCTTGCAACCGACCTCGTCGTACTTTCTCTTCCCTCGCCAGCCGTCTCAGCAGAGGTCATGGCGCAACTCGCGCGCAAACTTCCCCCCGGCGCTTTGGTGCTGGAGACCAGTACAGTGAATCCATCCGATCTCCGGAAATGCGCAAAGATGGCCGCCGAGAACGCTGTGCGAATGGTGGACGCCGCCATCTTGAGCGGCGTCGAAGGTATGCGTCAGGGCAAGAGCACCCTTCTCGTGGGAGGAGCGAGGGAGGATCTGCGCATGGCCCTACCCGTGGTCGAGGCCATGAGTGCTAGGTACGTCGTGCTTGGCGAGTTGGGAGCTGGCATGGCCGCAAAGGTCGTGAATAACGCCGTCGCTCACTCGCTGATGGTTCTGCTAGTTGAAGCGGCCGCTCTCGCCCGCAGTTCAGGGGTGTCGATGGAGGCAATAACGGAACTGTTACAGGATCCCGAGGCCGGACTATTGCGCCCGCTCACGCACCGCGTGCAGGAGCGAATCATGAGCGGGGACTTCGAGGGTGGCATGCCGATGGATGCCGCGCGAAAAGACTCAAGCCTGGCTATTGCACTGGCGCAGGAGCTTGGTGTGCCGCTATTTGCCATTCAGGCTAGTCACACACCTTACGAGATCGCACTAAGCCGCGGCATGGGCCGGAAAGACTATGCGAGTCTTGCACTGTTGTGGGAAGAATGGGCGGGCGTTAGCCTGCGACGAGCGACGTCGTGACCGCCGCAATGCCAACTGTGCCGTGGTTTCCGTCCCGTGCTCCGTGAACGCGCTAGGAGACCTCCCGACGGTGACCCTTGCGGCATAACCTCAGGGACTGTTCCACGAACGGGTGACAGCCTGGGTGAGGCTGCCTTGGGTGGCAGGTGTGGTCATGATGTTCTCGTACTCGAGGGGGGTCAATCGGCCGAGGGCTGCTTGTCTGCGGTGTCAGTGGTAGGCGTGTTCGGTCTGAACCGCCCCGGGTCTGGTGGAGGATTCGATGTCCCTAGGAGGATGACGTCATGCCAGCCCCGAAGAAGTATCCGGCCGAGGTTCGTGACCGGGCGGTCCGGTTGGTCGCGGACCTGATTGCCGATGAGGAGCTCCAGCTGAGTGTGACCGGGGCGTGCACCCGGGTCGGACAGCAGCTGGGGATCAATCGCGACACCATGCGTGGCTGGGTGAAGCAGTCCCAGATCGATGCCGGTGACCGGCCGGGCCTGGCCACTGACGAGCGCAGGCGGCTCAAGGAGCTGGAGGCAGAGAACCGTGAGCTGCGGCGTGCGAACGCGATCTTGAAGACGGCGTCGGCTTTCTTCGCGGCGGAGCTCGACCGCCCGTCGCCACGCTCGTGAGGTTCATCGACGAGCACCGCCACGACACCGTCACCGTCGGGGAGGGCGAGCACGCCCGTGAGGTGGTCTTCGGGGTCGAGCCGATCTGTCGCGTGCTGTCTGAGCACGGCTGCCAGATCGCCCCGCAGACCTACTACGCGGCGAGGAAGCGCCCGGTGTGTGCCCGGGCGGTTCGCGACGCGGAGCTCGTGGTCGAGATCCAGCGGGTGTTCGAGGACAACTACGGGGTGTACGGGGCTCGCAAGGTGTGGCGCCAGCTCACCCGGGAGGGCGTCGAGGTCGCCCGGTGCACCGTGGAGCGGCTGATGAGCCAGGCGGGCCTGGCCGGTGCGGTCCGCGGAGCCAGCCGGCGCACCACGAAGGCTGACCCGGCGGCGCGGCGGCCTGAGGACCTGGTGGAGCGTCGGTTCGTCGCCGAGCGCCCTGACCAGCTGTGGGTCGTGGACTTCACCTACGTGGCGACCTGGGCGGGGTTCGCCTACGTCGCGTTCGTGGTCGATGTGTACTCCCGCCGGATCCTGGGCTGGCGGACGTCGCGGTCGATGACCACCGCGCTGCCCCTGGACGCGCTGGAGATGGCGATCTGGCAGCGCAGCAAGAACGGCCGCAGCGTGGACGGGGTCATCCACCACTCCGACGCCGGGTCCCAGCACACCTCGATCAGCTACAGCGAGCGGCTGGCCGCAGCCGGCGCGCTGGCGTCGATCGGGTCGGTCGGGGACTCCTACGACAACGCCCTGGCCGAGTCAGTCATCGGCCTGTACAAGACCGAGCTGGTCCGCAGGCAGGGCCCCTGGCGAGGACTCGACGACCTCGAGATCGCCACCCTGGAATGGGTCGACTGGTACAACAACCGCCGCCTGCACTCCGCCATCGGCCACATGCCCCCGACCGAAGCAGAAACCAACAACAACCACCCACAACAGCCTTCTGAGACCCTTCAGATGGCAGAACCCACCCTCCACTGAACCCGGGGCGGTTCAGCCCTGATCCACCGGGGCGCGTGGTCGGGTGAGCGTGGCGTAGAACGAGAGAGCCCTTCTGAGCAGGGAAGATGTCGATTGCGACGTCAACGCCCACCTGCTCAAGAAGGGCACCTCGTAAGTGAAACCTTCTCACAGGCTCCGGCCTGTCTTCGATGATCCGAATCTGGTGTCGGCGGCGGGTCTGGTGCCCGCGCTGCGACTTGCCGAGTCGGCTGGCTTCTACGACCTCCTCGACGCGGGGTTGAGCGTCGATTCGGCCCACGCGTCGGCGAAGACGAGCAGCGTGGTCGGCGGCATGCTTGCCGGTGCCGACTCGATCGATGACCTCGATCTGCTCCGGCATGGCGGCATGGCCCGGCTGTTCGCACGGGTTCGTGCCCCCTCGACGTTGGGCACGTTCTTGCGCTCGTTCACCCACGGGCACGTACAGCAGCTCGATGCCGTCGGTGGTCGGCTCCTGGCTGGCTTGTCCCGACAGGCGCCGGGGCTGCTAGCTGGTGCTGGGTCCGAGGATGGGATCGCGTTCGTCGATGTCGACGACACCATCCGCGAGGTTCACGGCTATGCCAAGCAGGCGGCCGCGTTCGGCTACTCGCACGTTCGAGGCCTCAACGTCCAACTCGCCACGATCTCCACACCGACCGCTGCGCCGGTCATTGCCCGGGCTCGGCTGCGCCGCGGCAATGTCGCTTCCCACACCGGGGCGGGCAGGATGCTGGCCCAGGCGATCACCACCGCCCGCGCCGCGGACGTAAGGGGGCGGGTCCTGTGCCGGGCGGACTCGGCCTACTACTGCTACGGCTTCGTCGGCACCGCGATCCGCCACGACGCCTGGTTCAGCGTCACGACCCGGATGAACCCACAAGTGGTGGCCGCGATCGCCGGCATCGATGAGGACGCCTGGGCGCCGATCGAGTATCCGAACGCGGTCTGGGAGGAAGCCGAACAACGCTGGATCTCTGACGCCGAGGTCGCCGAGGTGCCCTTCGTCGCGTTCACCTCCCGCCGCAAGCACCAGCACGTGAGGTGTCGGTTGATCGTGCGCAGGGTCAAGAGGCTCCAACCTCTGACAGGCGACGGGACCGAGCAAGGCGAGCTGTTCGCCGCCTACCGGCACCACGCGTTCATCACCAACAGCACCCTGAGCATCGTCGAGGCCGATCAACGCCACCGCGATCACGCGATCGTCGAACAGGTCATCGCCGAACTCAAGGACGGGCCGCTGGCCCACCTGCCCAGCGGGAAGTACGCGGCGAACGCCGCCTGGGTCTCCTGCGCGGTGATCGCGTTCAACATCGCCCGCGCCACCGCGGTCGCCGCCAACATGACGAAAGCCAGATGGGCCACCCTGCGCACCAAGATCATCAACGTGCCTGCCCGGATCGCGTCCACCGGACGACGACTCGTCCTGCACCTGCCCACCCACTGGCCATGGGCCGCGCACTGGCAGACCCTTCACGCCGTCGCGACCGGCCCACCCGACGCCGCCGCGATCTGACAACCCAGCCCCAGCGGCGAGACCGAGGACGACCACGTGGAAGAGCCGGGCAGACCGGCGGCACCCGCACGTCCACCGCGCCCCCATGCTCGACCCACGCCGAATCGACCGCTACCGAATCAACGCCGGTGGATCAGGGTTCAGTCCAGGTCAAGATCGCGATCCGCAGCTCTTGGCGGGTGGCCCAGGTGCGGCCGCCGAGGACGTTCTTCTGCAGTAGCGCGAGGAACGACTCCGTGGCGGCGTTGTCGCCGGGGCGCCGCCCTTTCCCATCGAGCCGACCGTCTCGTGGTGGTGCAGGGCGCGGACGAACTTCCTGGAGCGGAACTGCCCGCGCGGTCGGTGTGCAGGAGGCAGCCGGCGACGTCGCCACGGCGGGGCGCGGTGTTGGCCAGCGCGTCCACGGCAAGACGTGACTTCATCCGGTCGCTGATGGAGTAGCCCACGATCCGGTTGGAGAACACGTCCTTGATCGCACGCAGGTAGAGTTTTCCCTCGCTCGTCTTGTGCTCGGTGATGTAGGCGCCAACCACAGTTGGCTGGGGTCGTCGGCGGTGAAGAAGCGTTGCACGACGTCGTCGATGGACCGACGGGCCGGGCTTCTTGCCGTTCTTCCCACGCGTCTTCGCGAAAGCACTCCACCAGCCGTTGCGCGAGCAGACCCGCCACATCGTCCGGTCACACGCGAGTGGCGAGCGTCCCTGGCCTCGTCGGCAAGCTAGCGGTAGCCGAACTGAGGGTCCTCGCGGTGGGCGTCGAACAGCGCGTTGGCCAGGTACGCCTCGGGCAGCTGGGAGTCGGTGACCGGGAAGCGACCAGCGAGAGTAGAGCTGGCGGGCGAGGTCGCGCACCCCGCACGTCACCGTCACGGGGATCCCTTCGGCGGCCAGGTCGCGGACGAGCGGGTACATCTCTTCCCGGCAGGTGCGCCTGCGACCGGTACGCCGCAGGACCTCGTTCTCCTGNNCTCCTGCTCCAGCAGCCGGATCCGCTTTCTTGACCTCACGCAGCTCGGCGTTGTCCGCGGCGGTGGCCGGGCTCGAGCCCGTCCTCGACATCAGCTTGACGCAGCCAGTTGCGCAGTCACGACTCGGCGATGCCGAAGTCGCCGGCGATCTGCTTGATCATCTGGCCGGGCTCGCGGTTGCGAGCGACGTTCACGACGTCGTCGCGGAATGCCTTGGGGAAGGGCTTAGGCACCGTGCACATCCTTCCAGCAGCGCTCCACAGCGTCACAGATCAGATGTCACCCATGCGTGCAGCAGTCCCCTCACGTGGGAGTTCCGCAGTCGGCGTCCGTAAGGGCGGCCACACGTCGGGTCCATGTCCTGGTCGCGTGAACGCTGTTGGGACCGCGAGGCCCTCGCCCCGCGACACCCCGCCGAGGACCGTGCTGGCTGGCAGGGCGTCCTTCCGGGACCGAATCGCACGCGGCTCTTCCGGTCAAGCTGGTCAGTAGCCACGCCCAAGGTAGACCTCGACGCCGCCATCGGCGCAAACGGGAGCGGCGTGGCCTGACAGCCCCGCAGAACGCACTTGCAGCGAGGCTGATGGCGGTCACGCCAAAGCGCTCTTGAGGCCTGGCGAAGGCGCGGACTGCATCACATCTACGACCGTTCCAAGCAGTAGTTCCACATTGTGAAACTATTGGACCGTACTGTGAACCAGTGCTAGCGTTGTTTGAGTGATGGCAGCTATGTGCTGCCGCAAGACCAGGAAGGGCGGACCACAGGTGGACGTGGCCTACTTGCTTCGCAGGGCGGCGCATGAGCACCCGACCTCGACTGCTGTTGAGGACGCTCGCAGAAGCTTGCCGCTTGGTGCACTGGTGGCAAGGGGGGAAGCCTTGGCCAACGCTCTGGATTCCATGGGAGTTGCGGACGATGCCCCCGTGGGCATCCTGAGCGAGAATCGAACCGAGTACCTCGAGGCGGATACGGCAATCGCTCTTGGGCGACGGGTGCGAGTCGCCCTGAACTCGCGTCTTCACTTGGAGGATCACCGCTTTGTGGTGCTCGACTCTGGCATGCAGGTGCTCTTCCACTCCGCTGATCAGGCGGGCGTTGCTGCAGCGCTTCGGGAGGAGTTTGGTCTCCTGACGATCGCCTTCGACGTCGGTGACGACGTGAGTCCTTGGTACGAAGATCTGATAACTCGGTGTGCGGGTACGACCGCCCGATCGCGTCCTTCTGACGAGGAGGATCCGGCTTGGATCACCTACACCTCAGGGACGACCGGCCGCCCCAAAGGGATTGTCCTGAGCCACCGGGCGATTCGCGAGGTCGCCTTCAACCTGTTGCTTGAACTGGGCCCCCCGCATGTGGGGGAACAAGTGGTTCTAACGCAAGCGCTCTCTCATGGGGCGGGCTATTTTACCTTGCCTTACCTTCTTAACGGCGCAGGCGTGTACCTCGTCAGCCACTTCGACCCTGAGGAGGTTTGGGAGGTCTCGACTCGCGAGAACGTTCATACGCTCAAGATTGTACCGGCGATGCTGCCGCCGCTCCTCGACCACGAGGGCGGGGAGTGGGGGTACGACACGGTTATCTACGGTGCCTCACCGATCTCGGGATCAGTGTTGGAGCGAGCTCTAGATCGGTTCGGGCCGACGCTCGTACAGATTTACGGCCAGAGCGAGGCACCCATGACCATCACGTGCCTCCACAAGCATGACCACCTGTTGGAATCGGCCCGTGGCTCGGCTGGTCGGCCATGGCGCTCGGTCGAGTTGGAGGTGCGTGACGCACGGGGCAGCGTCGTTGCGCCAGGTGTGATCGGGGAAGTGTTCGTACGGGGGCGGCACATGATGACCGGCTATCACCAGAACCCTCAGGCAACTGAAGCCGCTGTCGTAGATGGCTGGATCCGCACAAAGGATCTGGCGCGAGTGGATGAGCACGGCTTCATTCACCTGCAAGGCCGACTGGACGACATCATCAACTCCGGCGGGTACAACATTGCGCCTAGAGAGGTCGAGGACGTTCTTGCCCAAAATGCGGCCGTCAAGGAGGTCGTAGTGCTCGGCGTGCCAGACGAGCGCTGGGGAAGTGCGGTCACCGCGGTGGTCGAGGTAGATCCGCGTACCCCGACCACGGAAGAAGAGTTGATCGCCTACGCGAAGCCACGGCTTGGTCTGCGGACGCCTAAGAGAGTCTTGTTTCTGGATGAGATCCCTCGCACAGCGTATGGAAAAGTCGACAGGACTGCGCTACTCGCTCAGGTGGAGGTCGCGGTCCAGTGAAAGCACAGCAGCTGTCACGAAGCGCGCACCGCCGTACCGGCGAGGCCGGCTCGGCAACCGATGCCGAGATCAATGCTTGCAGGGGTGTGGCTGTTCTTATGTCGGTAAGTGCTGCACCGGTGGGCCTCCGCCAGGGAAGCCCCGGGGCACGGGGCGGCGAGCGGACTCTCTTGGAGGAGATGTGACCGGCCTAGACACGCGCGCTGGCTCGTTAATGACACCGGGAAGGAACCTAAACGACGACGTCGAGATCGCGGGCGTCGGGGTCCACCCGTTTGGCCGATTCCCCAATTCGTCGCTGAAGGATCTGGCGCGCGTAGCTTCGCTCCGTGCGTTGGCAGATGCCGGCATCGGTGTCAAGGACGTGCAGGCGGTTTACTCGTCGAACGCGATGGGTGGCCTGTTGCAGGGGCAGGAGCAGATTCGTGGACAATCCGTGCTGCGAGACATTGGCATAGAGAGGATACCGATCGTCAATGTCGAGAATGCCTGCGCCAGTGCTTCCAGCGCTTTGCGACAGGCTGTGCTGACCATCAAGGCTGGCGCAGCCGACGTCGTGCTAGTTACGGGCTTCGAGAAGATGTTCGTCAGCGACAGGGACCGGACCCTGAACGCGTTGGAGTCTGCGGGCGACCTCGATGTTATCGGGGGTGCGGGACTCCAGTTCACGGCGGTATACGCGATGCGCCTGAGGAAGCTCTTGGACCGAGGGGCTCTGTCATATGACGACCTCGTCAACGTGTCCGTCAAGAGCCATGACAACGGGGCACTCAATCCCCTCGCGCAGCACCGAAAGCGCTTCTCTGCGGAAGAGATCCGGCAGTCGCGACCTATCGCTGACCCTCTCACACTCCTGATGTGCAGCTCCATTTGCGATGGGGCCGCAGCCGCCGTGGTGACTCGCAAGGGGGCGATACAGGATACGGGCCGCCCGGCCGTGCGAGTCCGCGCTTCCCAAGGCGCCTCAGGCTTCACGCCGGACCCGGCTGGCGAGCCAACTCTGGGCGCGATATGTGCCCAAGCTGCCTACGAGGAGGCGGGCGTTGGTCCGAAGGAGATCAACGTTGCCGAAGTTCACGATGCCATGGCACCTGGGGAACTCCTGTACTACGAGCACCTGGGCTTCTGTGAGCCCGGGGGGGCCAGCGAGTTCCTGGCAAGTGGCGCGACGAATCTCGAAGGCACCATCCCGGTCAACCCCAGTGGCGGACTGACGTCGCGGGGTCATGCCGTTGGAGCAACAGGACTTGCGCAGGTGGCAGAGCTCGTATGGCAGCTTAGAGGCGAGGCAGAGGCTCGGCAGGTTCGCCAGCCGCGACTGGCATTGGCCCAGAACAGCGGCGGTTGGTTGGAAGGCGAGTCGGCGGCATGCAATGTGCACATCCTCGAGAGGACCACACCATGGACGTGACCCTGGCTCTCGACAGCCCTCTCACCCGTGACCGCCCGAGAGTCGACCGAGCCCAAGGAAAACTGGCTGGAGCGCGCTGCGCCAACTGCCAAACGCCTTCCTGGCCAGCGCGCGCTGTGTGCTTTCGATGCGGCAGCCCATCCATCATGCCGGAGACGTTCAGTGCAACCGGAACGCTGGTTACGTTTACGAGCGTGTTCGTCCCTCGGCCGGGCCTCGAGACGCCGTACACCCTGGGTCAAATTCATCTCGATGACAATGGCCCGGTCGTTTTCGGTCACGTGCGCGGCCTCCCGAAAGCTGCAACAGTTCCCTGCACTGTGCGACTCGGCCTGGCCGAGGAGCCAGACAGGACGCCTTGGTACTGGTTCGAACCCGATCTTGACCGCCTGACATAAGGCTGCTGCTCCCACGTCAGGACGCCTCAGCTAATGAGTCCGAGATGGCAAGAGAGGATGTGACTCTCGTTGGCGCGCAAGTCGAGCGAGTCGTGGCTCGAACGCCCCTTGCCGCTCGAAGCTGCAAGTTTTCCGTTGAATCACGCAGGAGCGTCCGGCCGGTGGTGCTGGCGCGACTGCGACGCTCGGATGCCCGAAGGCCGTGCCGGAGGAAGCGCGAACAACCCCGCTCTCGAGGCCTGCCCTGCGATACCGCGGCCTACGGGCCATACGGGGATGCCAAGCACTCCTGGGTTCACTCATATCAGCCTCAAGGTCGAGAGGGAATACACGAGTGTGCCCTATGAAGAGGCACGAGAACGGTGACGCGATAACCCGGGCAGTTTTGCCTGAAGAACTTGGAGATTGGTACCGATGACAGAGCAACTCACCAGTAGAACCACGGGTTCGAACGATGCGCGTCTGCAGGTGCTCGACTTGTATGGGCCAACCCGGGCCAGCGAGCATCCGGCACTGGCGCACTGGCGAAGGGTGCGAGCAGAGACTGGGCCACCGTATCGTCCCGACTGGAAAATGTACGTCGGTCACGGCTCGCCTGAGTTCACGGCCGAGCGGTTGGCACTCCTCCAGCGCCTTGGCGCCGACTCAGTGCTACTGGCATGGGACCTTCCGTCTCAGCTAGGGCTGGACCCGGATGATCGCCTCGCGCGGTCCCAAGTAGGCCGTGCCGGCGTCTCGTGCGCCAGCCTGGACGACATGCGCAAGACATGCTCTGAGATAGACCTGCAGCGTCTGTCGAGCCTGGGCCTCTTGGCGAACTCGGTGGGCTGGTACGGCTTCGGGTTGGCTCTCGAGGTACTCGCTGAGTCCGATGCTTCTGCGACGCCGGTGTTCTTGCAGAACGACCCGCTCAAGGAGTTCACTGCTCGGGGCACGGACATCCTCCGTCCGCACGAGGCACTGCGGCTCGCCTGTGACGTCCTCGAGTACGCAGTCGATCACGATGTCCCCGGCCATGCGATCACCGTCTGTTCCAACCACTTCGACGTCGCCGGTGCCGGACCCGTACTGGCCCTCGCCTTTGCCTTGGCAAACGGCGTTGCCTACATGGATGAAGTGGTCGGCCGAGGGGTGGACCCGGCAGCCGCAGCAGAGAAGATCGCGCTGTTCGTGAACGAACGCAGCGACTTCCTTGTCACGGCCGCGCTCTTTCGTGCGACACGGGTGCTCTGGGCTGACATCCTCCACGAGCGATACGGGTTGAGCTATACCCGACCGCCGGTCCACATCATGGGCTATTCGCACGGTCTTGAAACGCCGCTTGAGCCGCTGGTGAACGTCGCTCGAGTTGCGGTCAGTGTTTCGGCCGCATCGCTCGGGGGGGCGGACTCGCTCTGCGCAGCCGCGTACGACGAGGCCCTTCGGATACCCTCCGAGGACGCTGCGGCACTGGCGCTTCGCACTATCCAGGTCGCGAGCGTCGAACACGGTGTGAGCGACAGCGTGGACCCGCTGGCGGGCAGCTACAAGCTTGAATCGCTCGGGCAGGCGATCGAGGCCGAGGTCAAGGATGAACTCCAACGTGTCGCGGAGCAGGGCGGTGCCGTCGCATGCATAGATAACGACTACATTGTCGGACGAATCGCCGAGCGACAGGGACATCGAACGGAGATGTTGGACTCGGGGCAGCGGCCTTGGGTGGGAGTTAACAGCTACGCCAGTCCGGACAGCCGACACCTATTCACCGGCTCGTCAGCTCCAGACGTCTCCTTTGCAGAGACTGAGCGAATGCTCATCCACCGCATTGTGGAGCACAAGAGCACGAAGCACCCAGCTCGAGCCTTGGATGACCTCGCCACGGAAGTCGCACACAACCGGAACTGCATCACAGCCACCCGACGCGCTCTTAGAGAAGGAGCCACGGTCCAGCAGATCACCGAAGCCACAGTCCGTGGCCTCGCCTCAGCGGCTGAGAGGGCGGGCTGATGCGCATAGTAATCGGAAAGATCGGGCTCGACGGCCACGATGTCGGCATGCGGCTAATCGCCAAGCGGTTGACCGAGGCAGGTGCCGAGGTGATCTACCTCGGGAAGCGCAACGCACCGGAACACTTCGTGGCAGCGGCGGCGCAGGACGATGCGGACGCCATCGGCGTCGGTTCGTTAACCGGGGGCTTGGCTGAACTGACTCTCGAGTTGGCCGATCAGCTGCAGCAACACGGAATGAGCGATGTCCGGCTCATTGCTGGTGGGATAGTGGAAGCCACGGACGCAGCTCGCCTCGCTGAGCGCGGCATTGCGACCTTTGGGCCGGGCGACGGCATCGACGCCGTGGTGACTCACCTCCTTGGCCAAGGTGATGCCTCGTGAAGTTCGGAGTCCTCATCTACCCAACCGATGCAGGCGTCGATTTGGTCGCCGCTGGACGTGCCGTCGAGGAACGTGGTTTCGAGTCGGTCTTTGTCCCTGAGCACACGCACATCCCCGCCAGCCGGACTACTCCGTGGCCGGGAGGCGATGCGTTGCCTGACTACTACGCGCGACTGCTTGACCCGTTCATAGCGTTGACGGCGATAGCGGTCACGACGAGTCGCCTCCGGCTCGGGACCGGGGTGTGCCTGGTTCCGGAGCACGACCCGATCATCACCGCCAAGGCCGTCGCGAGCCTGGACTTCTTGTCGGGGGGTCGGGTGTTGTTTGGTGTCGGTGCTGGTTGGAACCGCGAAGAAATGGTGAACCATGGCACGGATCCGCGCCGGCGGATGAGGGTGATGGCGGAGCGCGTGCAGGCCATGCGGGCGATTTGGACCCAGGAAGAGGCGTCTTATCAGGGGGATCATGTGAGTTTTGAGCGGATCTGGTCTTGGCCAAAGCCATCTCAACAACCCCACCCGCCGATTCTGGTCGGAGGAACAGGCCCCACCGCAGTCGACCGCGTCCTGGACTTTGGCGACGAGTGGATGCCGAATCGGATGGGAGGAGTTGATGAACTTCGCCATCGCATGGCAGAACTTGCGGATCGCGCTCGCGAACGTGGCCGGGACCCAATCCCCGTCACTGTGTTCGGCGTTCCCCCCGACCGGGATCTTGTCATGCGCTACAAGGAGATTGGCGTGGGGCGGTGTATCTTTCGGGCGCCGAGTGCTGATAGCGACGCGTTCCTTCGACAGCTCGATTCGATCAGCGAGATGATCGGTCCGTGAGGTGACACGGCGGCGCCGACAGCCCTCGAATGGCCTCTCATGAAACGGCCACGGAGGGAAATGGAGGGTTCGGACGGGAGTGCCCCGCCTGCGCGTGACGTACGCCTGCTGCAGGCCGGATGGCTTACCAGCGCATTCGACAGGTTTGTGGTCGGCCCAATGCTTCTCAGCATCGCTGTGGAGTTTCGTGTCTCCCTAGACGTCGTCGCTGCCGTGGCCAGTCTGTACTTCCTGTGTTATGGGCTTGGTCAACCGCTCTGGGGAATGTCTCTGAACCGTTTCGGGCGAGTGAGAACGATGCGCGTCACGATGGCCATTGCCGGGGTCGCTGGCATCGTCTCTGCCGTGGCACCGTCATTGGCTGTCCTTGTGATCGCTCGGGCTTGCGCGGGCTTCTTCATTGGGGGAGTTGTACCAGCGGGGCTTGTTTACGTCGGTGACGTGGTCCCCTTCCGCGAACGCCAGCGGACGCTAACGGATCTAAACGCGGCGTTGGCAGGGGGAGTGGTCGCGGCGATCGTACTCGGTGGGCTTCTCGCTTCGGAGTTGTCATGGCGAGTCGGTTTTCTCATTCCGGCCGTCGCGTCCGTCGTGCTTTCTGCGCTGTTGGGTCGGCTCCCGGAGCCGTCCCGTGACACCAGCACGGGCCAGGGCTACGGGGCGTTGTTCGCGAACCGTTGGAGTTACCTCGTTCTGGTGCTTGGCCTGCTCGAGGGTGCAGCACTCCTGAGCTGTCTCACCTACTTCGCCCCCGTGCTGGAGAGCGGTGGGGCGTCTCCAACCGTGGCCGGCCTGATCGTTGGGGTTTACGGAATCGGCCTGCTTATGGCATCACTCGTCGTCAAACGCTTGGCAAGGAGCTGGCCTGCCTGGCTCTTCCTTGTGACTGGGGCGTTGGGTGTCTTCATTGCCTATCTCCTTGTCGCCGGCGTTCAGAGTCCTTGGAGTGTCGGTGCGGCGGCCCTCCTGCTCGGGGCTGCCTGGGCGCCGATGACGTCGACCATGCAAGCGTGGGCCACGGAGGCCGTTCCTCATGCGAGGGCAGCGATGGTGTCCATGTTTGTCGCGCTTGTATTCGTGGGCGGTGGCATCGGTACGGCGGTCTTGGCGCCCCTGGCCGCTGCGAGTGACTGGGCCTCGCTCTTCTTCACTGGAGCGATCCTTGCCGCGGTCTTCGGGGTAAGTGCCCCTATCGCGCGCTCCACGTTCCATGCGACAGTCGATGAGTCGGCTTCAACGCCAGCCAGGGCAGATGCGGACGACTTCGCATCAGGCGTATCGACAGGGTGCAATGGGAGTTGACGTGGGCAGCGCATGTCGGTCTGGAGCGGGCAGTCCAGTCGATTGGGTCGCATGCGGGGGTCAGAGTGTCCCGGCTCGGAATGGACCCTGCCGACGGGCTGCAGGGGCGAAGATGGCCGCGCCGGAGAGTGTCGATCGACCGTCGTTGAGTGGATGGCGCCACGAAGCGCCCAGTGTCCCGGCACGCGAGATTGCTGCCGGACGGGGCGGCTGCCCCGCTGGCTGGGTCGCCGATTACGGGCGCAATTTCTGTGGGTGCGTCCTAGTGAGGGTGTCGCTCAGGACGCTATGGCGTGCGCGCCGGGCACGTGAAGTCGCGAACGATCCGCCATTGATCAGGAGTCGAGTCTTGCCGATTGAGCTTCCCGCCGACGGTCTGCGTGCCTTACTGCTCACCGACACCATACTCTTGGTAGCCCGTGGGACCCGCGTGCGACGGGTCGGCCAACGTCGGTGGGGGTGAGCCTGTGACTGCTGGTAGCGAGCCCGGCGAACCCAGACTGCTGATGCGAGCGGTCACGCAGTACAAGGCGGGTGGTCCTGAGGTGCTAGAAGTGGCCGATGTTCCTCGGCCGGCCCCCCAGATGACAGAAATCCTGGTCCGTGTTCATGCTTCGGGGGTAAACCCGACTGATTGGAAGACGAGAGCCCGAGGGCGCTTCCCTGTCGGCGTGACTGCTCCGTTCACTTTGGGCTTCGACGTTTCAGGAATGGTCGAGGAAGTTGGTCGCGGGGTGACGATCTTCAAGCCTGGGGACGAGGTGTTTGGAATGCCCCGCTATCCGCAGCCCGCCGCGGCCTACGCGGAGTACGTCGCGGCACCTGCACGGCACTTCGCTCGTAAGCCGGAGAACATTGACCATATCGAAGCAGCCGCACTTCCGCTCGCCTCTCTCACCGCATGGCAGGCGCTCGTCGACACAGCACGGGTCCGGCAGGGGCAACGAGTACTTGTCCATGCGGCCGCAGGTGGAGTCGGCCATCTCGCGGTCCAGATCGCGAAGGCGCTTGGGGCCTACGTCATAGGGACGGCACGACAGGACAAGCATGGGTTACTCAGGACTCTGGGGGCGGATGAGCTCATCGACTACGCGACGGTGGACTTCGCCTCCCACCTTCGCGATATTGATGTGGTTCTCGACTCCGTTGGAAGCGATTACGGTGAGCGCTCGCTACAAACAATGCGCCCTGGCGGCGTGCTCGTCTCACTCCTTCCAACGGACCTGCGCCTAGCCGACAGCTGGCGCTCACGACACATTCGGGTCGCGCACATGCTCGTCGAGCCGGATCACGCCGGAATGGAGGCTGTCGCTGGCCTCGTGAGGCGAGGGCGACTCAGGCCCGTGATCGACTCGGTCTTTCCCCTGGCGCACGTGGGGGAGGCGCACGCCCGTGGGGAGGCTCATAGGCGTGCGGGAAAGATCGTTTTGGCCGTCATGTGAATGCGCGGGAAGCCCTTGCAGGTAAGTGACAAGGTCCGAGTAGGTCCCGTGCCCGATGCCGCCGCCCGCCCCGTCAATTGCCGCAGCGCCTTTGCTCCGGTGCAGCGCCCTAGGTTCTCGGCCGCACTTATGCGGATTGCGGCTGTCGGGTGAGAGTCGCGTAGGGGGCTTGCTCGAACTCCACTGGCCCCATGCCATGCTGTGGGAGCGTCGGCTGTTGTACCCGTCGACCCCGGCGGTGGTGGTGTACTCGACGTGTCGATGAACCGGCAAGTTCGCTTTGAAGATCGTCCGGCGGAAGCGCTCGGGCTTGTGGAGGCCAACACGCTATCCATCAGGGCCTTTCGGAGGCATCGGCAACCGACCCGTCGGATGCTCGGATGCCCTCGCCGGCGAGATCTCGGTGAGAGTGATGGAGCTGCATTGCGACCATTAGCTCACCGGGGACGACTGAGCCCTGATCCACCGGGGCGCGTG
>DGBM01000287.1 GCA_002384765.1 Demequinaceae bacterium UBA4004 | reverse complement strand
ACCAACGACGCCCTCACCGGCGCGCTATGACTGTTCGCGCGATTTCTGAGGGTCTCTCGGCGAACTTGCACCTGTTCGGCGGGGTGGCGGCGTTTCTGTGGTCATGTTCGCCGAACTGTCTGGTCGTTGGCACGCGGGTCGGGGTGCTCGCCGGTCTCGTGGCGAGGAGTGGCGCCTTCGGGGCCAACGGTCGAGGATCATCCGTTGCGAAGCTCCAGCGCCGGCGAGCGAAGTCGCGCGCATCGTGGTCCGCCGCGCTCGTCGGTGAGGTCGACGGTGGCGATGACGTGTTGGCCCGGCGGTTCGGCCGATACCAGCGGTTCGACATCGTTGAGCATCAGCTTGGCGCGGCGGAACATCGTGAATGCGCCGTCGTCGTTGACGTCGCCCCAGGTCAGATAGACGAATCGTTCTCCGCGGCGGCCCTGCACCGTCGGCCCTCGGAAGTCGATGTCCGAGCCTCGTTCGAGGACCTGGATTTCTGTCTCCCAGACCGCGGCGCGGCTGTCGCCGGGAACCAGTTCAATGGGGTCCCGGCCGTGCTGGATGCCGACATGGACGTTGTGGCACGGGCGGCCGTCGAGGTGCCAGGACCGGCCAGGCAGGTTGTGTCCGCGAATCTCGAGCAGCACGCGGCCATGATGCCACCGCGAGTGGGCAGCGACGCCGACACTCGCTCAGGTTTGGGGTGTGTCCTCGTCGGCGGTGAGGCCGGGATGTTCGAGGGTTGCCAGGTAGCGGGTTGCTCCTTCGACGCTGAGTCCGAACAGGTCGCAGAGGCGGCGGACGTCGCCGCCGGTGGCGTGGATCTCGTGCAGGATGCGGTCCTCGCGCAGGGCTTGGGGGCGCAGGGGGCTGTTGTCCTTCCAGGGGAAGGAGTGGCCGCCGGGGACGAGCCGGGGCGCGGTGCGTCGGTTGATGAGCAGGTGGGGGTTGGCGCTGGCGGGCCAGGTGGTGTTGCGGTGGTCGAGCCAGGCGGCGAGCCGGGTTCGTACGGGCGCGGCGAGCGGGATGTCGCGGCCGCCGAGGCGCAGCCGTCCGTCGATGATGTCGGTCAGCTTCAGCTCGCGGACCTGTTTGCCGGTCAGGGCGTGGAAGGCGATCAGGGCGACTGCCAGCGCGACGGCGGGGTTGGGGTTGTTGAGCTCCGCGCGGATCAGGGAGGTGTCCAGCGGCAGCGGGATGTTGGTCGGGATCGGGGTGACCTCGAGGCCTCGCATGGGGTTGGTGAACACGAGCCGGCGTCCCTTGAGGATCTTGAACAGCGACTTCAATCCGTTCTCGGCGAAGTGACGATGGCTGGTTGCGCGCGGCAGGGCGGCGAGGGCGGTGATGATGTCGTCCTTGGTGATCTCGGCGAACGAGTGGTGTCCGGCTTCGGCCCATGCCTGCACCACGGGCGCGAGCCCGCGGATGTGCAGTTCCACGGTTGCCGGGTCGCGTGGGATCTGGCGGGGCGACTGGCGCGAGCCGCCGAGCATGATTTGCAGCCACAGGCGCAGCTGCTGTTGCATCTGGGGTGGCAGGGCGCCGTCGGCGATGAACGTTGCGGTGAAGTACTTCTCCACCCGGGTGGGGACGTCCTCGATGAGCAGGCCGGCTTCGGAAAGGACGTCGATGGTGGAGGAGATCGTGCCGTCGTAGCGGCGCAACGCCACGATGTCGCTGGCCCGGATCCTGGCGGTCGGTGTGGGCCGCACGGTCTGCAGCATCCGCAGGGTCTGCATCACGGTGTTGCGCTGTCGTACGCTCCAGCCGTAGCGGTGGGCGTGGTCGGCCACGATGGCGGCGCAGTAGCGGGTCAGATCGCTGTCCTCGAGCAGGATGCGTTGGCGCAGCGCCTCAGGGTCGGGCGCCATGTCGAACAGTGTCAGCTGCTCCATCGCGTTCTCGTCGAACCCGGTGCCGGGCCGGTAGGGCAGCTGGTTCTTGTTCTTCCGCGACCAGCGCCCGTCCCAGGTGATGTAGTCGGGCATCAGGCTGACGCGACGCTTGCCCAGCATGTTGGCGAAGAACAGCTGCTGGCCGTGCCGGTTCGCGCCGGCTACGTCGGGGGCCCGGCCGGGTGTCTGTTCGCGGCGGGCATTCTCCAGGCAGAGACGACAGGCGCGGGTGTCGCTGACCCGGGTGACGCGGCCGCAGTGGGCGCAGGTTCCTTCGGGGTAGTGGGTTTCCCACCACTTGCACGACCAGCAGGTCCAGTTGTAGCGGGGATAGACACCCCAGGCCAGGCAGCCCCGGCAGGAGCCGACGTGTTCGGGGCTGCGGGGATGGCAGCGGCTGCACAGGCCTTGGCTGAAGTAGTCCTCGGGGCTGGCGCAGCGCAGGCAAGGGGGCGTGGCGAACGGGCCGCCGGGCAGGCACTCGTAACAGAAGTCGACGCGGGGGCTGGTCCACGCGACCCGGTTGAGCTGGCAGCGGCTGCACTTCGGCGGCAGCCGCAGCGGCGCGTTGGGTCCTGGTCCCGGCATGAGATCGCGTCCACTCCCACTCGCTGTATAACCCGACCGGCCCACCTCGCCTACAGCGGCGGCCTCGAGCGAGGCGTCCCCAGCCGTGGCGCCACCGTGGGCGTCCGAGGATCGGCTCCACCGTCACCGCCGGCGTGGTCGTGGCCGTTGGCGGCGTCGGCGCTGCGGGGACGACGAGCAGCGACCTTCTCCGGCTCCGGGCTCATCAGGTCGTTCATCGTGCACGCCAGCACCGAGCACAGCACGTCCAGGTCGTCCAGGCGCATGGTGATCGGGGTGCCGGCCCACCACGAGGACATCTTCCCCGCGGAGATCTCCAGCCCGGCGTCGGCGAGCATCCGACGCAGCTCGGCCGACTTCCAGATCCCTCGTTCGGCGGCGCGCAGCCGCAGGTTCCACTGCATCTGCTTCCTCTCTTCCCTCGGGTCTTCGATGGGGCGCTTGCTGAGTTGTTCGCGGGGGTCGTCGGCCGGGTCACGACGTCCCCGGGCCGGACAGTCGTCGCTGGCCGAAGCGGTCTTCGACTCGTGCGTTGGCCTGGTCCCAGGCTCGTTCGATGTGGTCGCTGCGGACGTGGATGTAGCCCGAGGTCGTCGCCAGCCACAGGTGGCCAAGGAGTTCCTGGATCGCCTTGAGGTCCATTCCGGCCCCATACAGGGAGGAGGCGCAGTAGTGCCGCAGCACGTGCGGGCTCATCCGGCCCGACCACGCCGGAAGCCACTGGTCGACCTGGCTGTTCAGGGTCCTGCGGAGCACGTCCGCACGGGCCCGGCCGCAGCGGCCCAGCTCGTGGTCGAGCCGTTCGCAGGGCAGCATCGGCGCGTCGGGGTCGGCCCAGTCCGTGCCGTACTGCGGGCGGACCTCGGCCAGCCACCACTCGATGAGCTGGTCGGCTCCGTTGATCGCCGGGACCAGCCGCGGCTTGGGTCCGCGGCCGCGGCTGCCCTTGCCGAAGCGCACGTGCAGCTTGCCGAGCCCGCCCAGGTCGGGGCGCCAGTCGCGGATGTCGAGCATCACCGACTCGGTGATCCGCAACCCGAGGCGACGCCACAGCGAGGCCGCGAAGTAGTCCCGTGCCGCCGGCAGGTACTTGCGTGCGTGCGGGACCGACTCGCGCCACCCGGTGAACAGCCTGTCGATCTCCTCGTCAGAGGGCGGCACCCGCACCTGCCCCAGCGAGGCACCGGACTGGCGGTTGTACTCATCGACCGGCTGCTCGACGTGGACACCGGTCGCGCGCCGGATCTCACCCGCATACCGGTCGATGACGAACTGGTAGAACGCCGACAGCGTGCCCGCCTTGCCGGCCCGCGTGGACACACTGCGCCCCAGCCGTCGTTGCTCGGCCAGGAACTGGTCGGCGTGCTGAGGTGTCGCCTCCCACAGCGGGCCGGTCATCGACCGGGCGAACTCGATCACGACGGCACGGCTGTTGCGGATATGCCCGTCGCTCAGCCCCGCCGCCACCATCGCCAGCGCGTACTGGTCGACCAACTCCTGCTCGAAGTCCTCCACATCCTGCGCCGTGGACACGGCGCACGCGGCCGCGCCGCCCGGCACCACGCGCAGACCCATCAGGCCCTCAGTTCGACGATGCCGACCACGAATCGAAGATACGCCCAAACCGTCAGGAAAGTCGACCAATGATCACTGAATCTCTGGAAGCCAGGGAACCCGCACCACCTGCACGAACGTGGGTGGCACCCCCAGATCCGCCGAACGAACCGTCGTGCATAGAGACAGCGGCCTGAGCCAAGGGCTTCGT
>DGBM01000139.1:7174-9493 GCA_002384765.1 Demequinaceae bacterium UBA4004 | reverse complement strand
ACGCCGAAGACAGGCATAATGAACGCATGTCCCACGCACCAGCGGCGATGCCCTCCCCGATCCACGCTACGCGCCCTAATCGAGTAGCTGTAGGGACCATAGTCTGGCTTAGTTCCGAACTCATGTTCTTTGCAGGCCTTTTTGCGATGTACTTCACGTTGCGAGGAGAGGCCCCTGGCGAGTGGGCCGCCCACACGCCTCAGTTGAACGTGCCGTTCGCTTTGCTCAATACTTCGGTCCTGGTGGCTTCATCCTTCACCGCCCAAGCGGGCGTCTGGGCCGCGGAACGCTACCAACGACGACGCACGGGCCCGCTGTGGAATTTCCGTGCGTGGGGCACGCACGAGTGGTTTGTCACCACGTACATCATGGGCTCGTTCTTCATCGCCGGTCAGGTGTTTGAGTACTCGGAGCTCGTGCACGAGGGCCTCACCATTTCGTCATCGCCCTATGGTTCGGCCTTCTATCTGGCCACCGGCTTCCACGGCCTCCACGTGCTGGGCGGTTTGATCGCCATGCTGTTCGTGTTGGGCAGGTCGTTTGTGGCCAAGAAGTTCGGCACGCTCGAAGCGACCACCACCATCGTCGTGTCGTACTACTGGCACTTTGTTGACGTGGTGTGGGTCGCGCTGTTCCTTGTCATCTACGGTCTGAAATAGGGGGAACGCGATGCGAGCTGTTGCCGTGAAGCGCCACCACCGCGCGGCGCCCTTCATCTTGATGTTCGTCCTGCTTGCGGGACTCACCATGGCTGCCTCATTCGCGCAGCCCAGCCCCGCCGAAGCCGCGACCGCCACGGCGGACGATATCGGCGAGGGGCAGAAGCTTTTCGCCGCCAACTGTGCGACGTGCCACGGCCTCGGCGCGCAAGGCCAAGATGGCGTCGCCCCCTCGCTCATCGGTGTGGGCGCTGCCGCCGTCGACTTCCAGGTGGGCACCGGCCGCATGCCGATGCAGGCCTCGGGGCCGCAGGCCATCGCCAAGGACGTCCAATTCAACGATCAGCAGATCTCCCAACTGGCGGCCTACGTCGCCTCACTCGGCCCGGGCCCGTCGGTCCCCGACGCGGAGGCGGTCGACCCGGCGCGTGGAGATCCCGCTCAGGGCATGGCTCTCTTCCGCACCAACTGCGCCATGTGTCACGGGTCTGTAGGCGGCGGAGGCGCACTCTCGCAGGGAAAGTACGCTCCCCCGCTGTGGCAGACCACACCCACCCACATCTACGAGGCCATGCTTGTAGGCCCGCAATCGATGCCCGTGTTCAACGAGTCGAACATCACGCCCGAAGACAAGCGCGACATGATCGCGTTCCTCGCAGAACAGCGCGATGGGGCAGCTGGCGGCCTTGCGCTTGGGACCATCGGCCCAGTGGCTGAGGGGCTGTGGGCGTGGCTCTTGGGAATGGGGCTCATCGTGGGCTTTACCGTCTGGATTGGAGTGCGTTCCTCATGAGCACCGACAACGTGACGCAAGAAGACGGCGCTGTCGAGGGAACGTTTGCCGATCCGGGCGTTCCCGAGGACCACCGACCGCGCCGAGCCGACGTGGCCCCCAAGGCAGCGAAGCGTGCCGAGCGTCAGGTTGCCGCGATGTTCGGCATCTCTGTGCTCGGCACCGCGATCGCGATCTGGGCCTACGTCACCGCGGACGGCGGCGGCGGCGACATCGGTTCGGTGCGATACACCACGATGTTCATGGGCCTCGGCATATTCCTGGCCATGATTGGCATCGGCACCGGCGCCATTCACTGGGCCAAGACGCTCATGCGCGACCACGACATGGTCGAGGAGCGCCACGCCACACGTTCGTCCGACGAGGCGCGAGCCGGAGCCGTTGACAACCTCAAGGAGGGCGCGAAGGACTCCGGAATTGGCGTCGGCCGTCGCGGCCTGCTCAAGGGCTCCCTGGTGACGGCTCTGGCGATCGCTCCCCTCTCCGTGCTGGTGCCTGCCGTGGGGAACCTCGGCGGCGACTGGAATGTCTCGAAGTTTCGCCACACCATGTGGGCCAAGGGCGTGCGGTTGGCGAAGGACCCCGACGGCACGCTCATCAAGGCGTCCGACGTCACCATCGGCTCCGTCTTCCACGTCATCCCCGACGGCCTCAACGAGCTTGAGGAACACAAGCTCGAAGAGAAGGCCAAAGCGGTGGTTTTGCTCATCAGGATGGACCCCAAGAACCTCAAGTTGCGGCCCGGCCGCGAGGACTGGTCCTTTGACGGCATCGTCGCGTACTCGAAGATCTGTACTCACGTGGGCTGCCCCGTCGCGCTGTACGAGCAGCAGACCCATCACCTCCTGTGCCCGTGCCACCAGTCGA
>DGBM01000139.1:0-6994 GCA_002384765.1 Demequinaceae bacterium UBA4004 | reverse complement strand
TTCATGCTGGGCGAGATCGCCCTGTATTCCTTTGTGGTGCTCCTCCTCTCAGGCGTGATCCTGACGGCCTTCTTTGTGCCGTCGATGGACCTCGTGCACTATGAGGGCGACTTCCCGCAGCTGCAGGGCACGGAGATGTCCCGGGCCTTCGAGTCGACGGTCCACATGTCGTTCGAGGTGCCTGGGGGCCTGCTGATGCGGCAGATCCACCACTGGGCCGCGCTGATCTTCACGGCGTCGATTGTGACGCACATGGCGCGCATCTTCTTCACCGGAGCCTTCCGTAAGCCCCGCGAACTCAACTGGCTGGTGGGCTTCACGCTCATGATCCTGTCGCTGGCGGCGGGCTTCACCGGTTACTCGCTTCCCGACGACGTTCTTTCCGGCAACGGCTTGCGCATCATCGACGGCGTCATCAAGTCGATCCCAGTCCTGGGCACCTACATTTCGTACGGGCTGTTCGGTGGCGAATTCCCAGGCGAAGTGCTCATTCCACGAATGTTCACGGCGCACATTCTGTTGATCCCTGGCCTGATTCTCGGCCTGATCGCACTACACCTCTTCCTGATCTTCCTGCACAAGCACACCCAGTACCCCGGAGGCGGCCGCACCGACAAGAACGTGGTGGGTCTGCCGCTCTTCCCCGTGTACACGGCCAAGGCCGGCGGGTTCTTCTTTGTGGTGTTCGGTGTGATCACCCTGTTGTCGGCCACCATCCAGATCAACCCGGTGTGGAACTACGGGCCGTACGACCCCTCCCCCGTCTCCGCGGGCACCCAGCCGGACTGGTACATGCTGTTCATCGACGGCGGCCTGCGCATCATGCCCGGCATGTTCGAGGTGGTCATCGGCGGCTACACGCTGGCGCTCAACGTCCTCATTCCGGCCGTGATCCTGCCCGGAGTGTTCTTTGGCGTGCTGGCCCTGTACCCATGGATCGAGGGCTGGGCCACCGGTGACCGTGGCGAAAAGCACGTGCTGGACCGCCCGCGCAACGCCCCGACACGCACCGCTCTCGGTGTCGCGATCATCACGTTCTACGTAGTGCTGGTGCTCGAAGGATCCAACGACATCGTGGCCACCCTGTTCAGACTGTCCATCAACGACCTCACCATCATGTTCCGCATCGTCGTGATGGTGTTGCCCATCCTGGCGTTTATCGTCACCAAGCGAATTGCGATCGGACTGCAGCGCAAGGACCGTGAACTGGTCCTGCACGGCCACGAGACCGGGCGCATCGTCCGGTTCGACAACGGCGAGTACATCGAGGTGCACGAGCCCCTCACGGAGCAGGAACGCTGGGTGCGCGTCTCGTACCACAACCTCAAGCCCCGCGAACTTGCGCCCGAGCTCAACGACCGCGGTGTCCGACGCAAGGGCTACCGGTGGGACCGTTTCAAGGCGGCCTGGTCGCGCTTCTACTTCGAGGACCGCGTCGAGCCGGTCACGCCCGCCGAGTTCAAGGCGGCTCAAGACCACCATGCTCACCAAGTGGAGCGCATGGCCGCCTCGGCAAAGACGGACGAACCGACGGCTGCCGAGCACTGATCCCCACGATGTCGAAGTGACGCGTGCACCCATCCGGTGCGCGCGTCACTTTTCTTTCCAGGGACGATGCCTTCCGGCTTGCTCGGTACGCTGGAACGTGGGCGTCAGGAATGGTGTCCCGGTCACACACGTTGACCTCATAGGTGGGCCCAGTCCCGGGGCCCCGACCCACACGTCTGCCCGGACCGACCGGGCACCGAAATGGAGGAAGAATGGCTGACTACACGCTGCCGGACCTCGACTACGACTACGGAGCACTCGCCCCGTCCATCGCGGGCGAAATCATGGAGCTTCACCACTCCAAGCACCACGCCGCATACGTGGCTGGCGCCAACACTGCCCTCGAGAAGATGGCCGAGGCGCGCGACGCCGACAACTTTGGCGCCATCGCTGGCCTTGAGAAGGCTCTCGCGTTCAATCTCGGCGGTCACACCAACCACTCGATCTTCTGGACCAACATGTCGCCAGACGGTGGCGACAAGCCCGTGGGAGCCCTCGCCACCGCGATCGACGAGAACTTCGGTTCGTTCGACAAGTTCGCGGCGCACTTCACCAACAACGCCATGACCATCATGGGCTCCGGCTGGTCGATCCTCGCTTGGGACACGATCGGCAAGAAGCTCATCATCGTGCAGTTGTACGACCAGCAGGGCAACGTCCCCATGGGACTCATCCCGCTACTCATGCTCGACATGTGGGAGCACGCCTTCTACCTTCAGTACAAGAACGTCAAGGCCGACTACGTCAAGGCGTGGTGGAATGTCGTGGACTGGGCGAACGTGGCCGACCGCTTCGCCAAGGCCTCGTCGACCACTGGTCTGCTCGTCTAGGCTTTCTGCATCGCAGAGACGGCCTCCCCCTTTCCGGGTTCGCCCGGTACGGCGTCTCCGCCGCCGAGGGCGGGTCTGCCAGATTCGGTGGGCCCGCCCTTGGTGCTTCTGTGGGCGGGTGGACACGGCCGACGCTGGGGTTGGTTGGGTGCGTGAACTCGCCTTGGTGGCACGCAATGAGGCCCGCCGCGGCGGCGGTCAGGCTTGATCCCCCGCGACGGGCCTCTTCGCGTGCTGTGGGGTGGGCCAAGGCACTCGTGCGCTGGCACCGGGTGCACTCAGACTGGCCTGGGCGTAGTGGTGATCCCTATGGGGCAACGCCTAGACACCGCCACTATCGAGGGAGCAACTCGTCAATACACCCCCGGGGGTGAGTGGTCGCGCGCCGTGGCGGTCCAGCGTCCTGTGTACTCTTCCGCAATCGCGCGCACGTCGCGCTCATGTTCCTCTCTCTTGCGCCTTCAGTTCGGTGGTGTCACGATGCGAGTGGCGGAACTGCGCAGAAACCGAAACTGAGGGGGGGGACATGCGCATCTTCAGGAAAGCAAAACGCAACCGGGAAGAGACGGTCACGCTTCCCGATGGGCGTCAGATCACGCTAGAGCGAGACTGGTCCGAGTACACCATCGAGGAACTCGCGGCATGGGGCATCACTCCTGGGATAGGTGGGGGTGCAGCCGATGTCGTCAGGGTGATCCCGCGAGACCCGCGTTGGACTCGACGGGTCAGGCCGCTGAGGCTCAAGCGGCGCTAGCGGGCCCGCGGCTCTTTGAAGTGTGTCGTGACACGCTCCGTCGGCGGCGCAGAGCCTCCGGCAGGCGCGCGCTTCAGACAAGCGACGCAACGGGACTCGCCTTCGCACCGCGTCGTGGGGTCACACGCAGGACTCCAAAGGGTGTGCCACTGTGCACCTGACGGGGTGCATTGACGGTAGGCCGGGTTGCCAACCTGGGTGAATCCCCCATGTCGTCAGGGGCTCCACCTCTGACGCACCTGCCTCGAACGAGCGATCACGAGCGCCACGAACGCCGCGCAGCACCCGGTGCCTGACGGCGGCAAAGGTGCGCCTCTGCATTCACGGCGTGTCGCGCGTCGGCATTTTGGCGTGTCACCTGGACGTTTCCCAAACTGCCCCGAACCGGACATCTTGCGTTTACCGGATCGGTGGGTGCCCCTCGCTATTTTCTAGTTGTCCCCTCCCGCACAACCTAAGGAAAGACACATGCACCAATCATTCTCCGCAGTAGGCATCGGCGTGGTGGCCCTTGGTGGCATCGCGTTCGCCAACCCCTACAACGGCCCCTGGGAGTACCAGCCCATTGAGGGTTCCGCGTACGGCCAGGCCTCGACCACGTGGGATGTTCCCTACATCGTTCCCGAGGGCTACCACCAGTGGATGGTCAAGGACGAAACCGTGCTGGACGTCTACCCAGGCGTGGACGACTTGCACGACATGAACACGCAGAATGAGGGCGGCCACCAGGCCGGCCGCTACATGTACAACACGTACGAGGTGAACTCCGGCGGCGCGATCGCGGTCACGAACCTCAAGACGGGCGAGGCCCAGATCCTGGCTCAGGACAGCGACTGGGGCTTCGACTGGAACCGCCTCGACGGCATCCGCTGGACGCCGTGGAACACACTGCTGATCACCGAGGAGACCGCCGGCGGCAAGGTGTACGAGGTGTTCCTCGAGAAGCACGACCCGACCAAGGTCACCGACATCGTCGAGCGTGGCGCCCTTGGAAGCCTGCGTCACGAGGGCATCGACGTGGGCCAGGACGGTTCCGTCTACGTGATCGATGAGTACAACGGCGGCTCGATCTTCCGCTTCGTACCCTCCGAGAAGGAAGACCTCTCGGCTGGCACGCTGTACGCGCTTAAGTTCACGGGCCTGACCGACGAGGAGCAGAAGTGGAGCTCCTCGACGTTCGACGACAAGGTGGGCGCATTCGAGTGGGTCACCCTTGACCAGGAGCTGGCGCAGGCCGACGGTGACGCCGCAGCCAACGCCGTCAACGCGACCGAGTTTGGTCGTCCCGAGGACCTGGAAATCATCGACAACACGCTCTACGTGGCCAACACGAGCGAGGACCGCGTCATCGCCGTGGACCTCGGCGCGCAGACCGTGTCGACGTTCGTCGAGGCCGGACTCAACGTCCCCGTTGAGGTTGCTGGCTCAGTGACGGGCTTCAACTCCCCCGACAACCTCGCGGAGGGCCCCGACGGCACCCTGTGGATCGTCGAGGACAACGACTTCTCCGACATCTACCAGGCGTCGGAGGACGAGGACGGCGACGGCGCAGCCGACGCGGTCTCGCTCTTCGCATCGCTCAAGGACAAGGGCGCCGAGACCACCGGCATCTACTTTGGCAAGGACCGCAAGGTCATGTACGTGACCGTGCAGCACCCTGACAAGGACCTGGCCGACGGCATCTGGGCGATATCCAAGAAGAACAAGTAGTCACGACGAACGGGGCGGGTCTTCCGGAAGCGGGAGGCCCGCCCTTTTCACGCCTGAGCTCAGCGTCGTCCTACCAGCGGGCCTCGACCACGAGCGGCGGCTTGTGGGAGACGTCGTACACGCGCAACCAGTCCGGGCGAACCACCACGACCTCGTAGCCCTCATAGCGCGACTTGGAACCAGGCACGAGACGCTCGAACTCATCGGCATAGCGCTCGGCCGATTCGCCGTCGGTGGCCACTGCTCGGCCTTCGAACTGAACCGAGACGGGACCCGCCGTGCCCGCGACCACTGCGACACGTCCGTTCGCCTTCAGGTTGGCTAGCTTGCGCGCCCAGGGGAGCACATTGAAGATGAGCGTGCCGTCGTCGAGCGCGGTGACGCCCACGAGCGCCGCCTCGGGCTCACCGTCTGGAGTCGCCGTCGCGACGATGGCGCGGCCCTCCTGGCGGACGAAGGCGGCAATGCTGGCACAGTCTTGAGGATCGAGGCTCATGGGCTGAGGCTAGCGGCCCCGGGAGCGGGCGCCACGGGACGTGGGCCCACTCCGCGGGGCAGAAACCCGCGGCGGACCGGGACGGAGGCGCCTTGCACCCGGGAGCGTCGGGTGAGCACCGCCAATCGACATTCTCCTGAGCGTCCCCCGTTCACGCCGCGCAACGAGTGTAGAACTGGCGGTGCCTACGCGACGCAGTGTCACGCCAACCCTGCCCACGCACCCGTGTCTGGCCCTCGAAATCGACTGGCCCCACGCAGAATCCCCGCATCGCAACACACCGCAGCCGCCCGGAATGCTTGGCGTGCCGCCCGTGACCGAAAACACCCACCGCACCCACCGTGCGGATGCGCACGACTTCATCGAGATGCACGGCGCACGCGACCACAACCTGCAGGACATCTCGCTGTCGATCCCCAGGCGCAGGATGACGGTGTTCACCGGCGTCTCAGGATCCGCTCAGTCGTCCCTCGTGTTCGGTGCGATCGTGGCAGAGTCGCAGCGCCTCATCAACGACACGTACAGCGCGTTCGTGCAGGGATTCACGCCGTCGCTGAGCCGTCCGGATGTGCACTCGCTCAGCGGGGTGAGCGCCGCCATCATCGTCGATCAGGAGCGTATGGGCGCCAACTCGCGCTCCACCGTCGGCGACGGGGTCGGCGCGGTGAAGGCCCGGAAAGGCGCCTCGCCCAAGGCGCCCCCACGATTCCCGGATACACCGCGGACGCGTGTTATGTGCGCATCTTCACCGAATGCCCCGACTGCGGCGGCACCCGTTCAGCCGCGGCCGCGCGGTCGTCGCGCAGCGGCGGAGTCAACATCGCCGACGCATGTGCGAGGCAAATCTCCGACCTCGCCGAATGGGTGCGGGGCCTCTACCAGCCGACGATCGCTCACCTCCACACCGGGCTCCAGGAAAACCTTGATGCCTTGGTGCAGATTGGGGTCGGCCACCTGGGCCTCGACCACCGGGCGCAACTTCGGGCGTCGGCCAGGCCGGGCAAGGGCTTGCTGAAGATCCGCAGCGCCCGCCGGCACAACCTGCGCGGCATGGATGTAGACGTTCCGACGGGCATCCTCACCGTCGTGACGGGGGTGGCGGGCCCGGGAAGACTTCGCTGATCCACGAAGACTTGGGCGGCCGCGAAGGCGTCGTGATGGTGGACCAGGGGGCGATCAAGGGCTCCCGCCGCTCCAATCCCGCCACCTACACAGGCCTGCTCGACATCATCCGCAAGAACTTCGCCAAGGCCAACGGCGTCACACCTGCCCTCTTCAGTGCCAACTCGGAGGGTGCGTGCCCCGTGTGCAAGGGTGCTGGCCTCATCTTCACCGACCTCGGCCCCAAGGCCGCGGTGAGCACCGTGTGCGAAGCGTGCGAGGGCAAGCGCTTCACCGACGAGGCGCTCGCGTTCCGCTTGCGAGGTCAAGACATCCACGAGGTGCTGCAGATGCCGGTGACACAGGCCTTCGCGTTCTTCGCGGGAGGACCCGCCGCCCCAGTCTTGCGGCGCCTGAACGACATTGTCCCGCACCACATCGGCCTGGGGCAGGCGCTCAACACGCTCTCCGGCGGTGAGCGCCGGCGCCTCAAGCTCGCGACCCAGATGGCCACGCAGGGCACCACCGACCTCCTCGACGAGCCGACCACGGGCC
>DGBM01000135.1:182-5101 GCA_002384765.1 Demequinaceae bacterium UBA4004 | reverse complement strand
TCTTGGCCGCCGGCTTGCGCTTGGCGGGCGCGCGGCGGGCCGGCTTCTTGGCCGGCCCCTTGGCGCGCTTTTCCACGAGCAGATCCTGGGCCTTCTCGGGCGTGAGGGTCTCCACCGTCTCGCCGCGCGGGATCGTCACGTTGGTGATCCCGTCGGTGATGTAGTCACCAAAGCGGCCGGACTTGGCGACGATCGGCTTCTCGCTGACCGGGTCGATGCCAAATTCCGCAAGCGGCGGCGCCGCCTGGCGCCCACGTCCCCGCTTGGGCTCGGCATAGATCGCCAGCGCCTGCTCAAGCGTGATGTCGAACAGCAGATCCTCGGACTCGATGGTGCGGGAGTCCGCGCCCTTCTTCAGATACGGACCGTAGCGACCGTTCTGGGCGGTGATCTCGGCGCCGTCGGCGGGATCCACACCCACCACCCGCGGCAGCGACATGAGCTTCAGCGCATCCTGCAGCGTGACCGTCTCCAACTGCATCGAGTTGAACAACGACGCGGTGCGCGGCTTGATCTTCGAGTCCTCGGGCGTCACCTCCGTGACGTAGGGGCCGAAGCGGCCGGCCTTGGCGACGATCGGGAAGCCCGACTCGGGGTGGGTGCCGAGCTCCCGCTCGTCCCCGCCCTGGTTGGCGAACAGTTCCTCGCACAGCGCGACCGAAAGCTCGTCGGGCGCGGTGTCCTCTGGAACCGACGCGCGCTGGGTTTCGCCGTCCACCTCGCGCTCGATGTAGGGCCCGTAGCGCCCCACGCGCAGCGAGACGCCGTCGCCCACGGGGAACGTGTTGATGGCGCGGGCGTCGATGTCGCCCAGGTCCGCCACCAGGTGCTTGAGGCCCTCGGTGCGGCCGTGCGTGGCGCCCTCGGTGCCCAGGTAGAAGTCGGACAGCCAGTCGGTGCGGTTGATCTCCCCCGCAGCGATCTTGTCCAGGCCCTCTTCCATCTCGGCCGTGAAGTCGTAGTCGATCAGCCAGTCGAAGTGCTGCTCGAGCAGGCCGACAATCGAGAAGGCGATCCACGTGGGGATGAGCGTCTGGCTCGCGACGCGCACGTAGCCGCGGGCCACGATCAGGTCCACGGTCGACGCATAGGTCGAGGGNNCGATGACCTTCGCCTCGTCGTCCTCGTAGCGGGACCTCTCGCGCGACTCCTCGTAGGCGGCCATGAAGCCCTGGAACGTGATGATCGTTCCCGATGCGGAGAATTCGACCGCGTGGTGGTTGGCGCTCGTGGCGCCGATGCGCACGGTGGAGGTGGTGCCGGCGGCGTCCGCCATCTGGGAGGCGACGGTGCGCTTCCAGATCATCTCGTACATGCGGAACTCGTCGCCGCGCAGTTCCGAGCGCACGCTCGCGGGAGTGCGGAAGCTGTCTCCGGCCGGGCGAATCGCCTCGTGCGCCTCTTGGGCGTTGGAGTCCTTGCTGGAGTACACCCGGGGTGCGCTGGGGACGGAGTCGGCGCCGTAGAGCTCGACGGCCTGCTTGCGGGCGGCCCGCACGGCCTCGCCGGACAGCGTGGGCGAGTCGGTACGCATATAGGTGATGTAGCCGCGCTCGTACAGCCCCTGGGCGACGCGCATCGCCTCGCGGGCGCCCAGGCGCAGCTTGCGGCTCGACTCCTGGATCAGCGTCGACGTGATGAAGGGGGCGGCCGGACGACGCTTGTACGGCTTGGAGTCGACGCTCACCACGGAGAAGTCCGCGTCCGACAGGCCGGCCGCGAGCGCTCCTGCGGCGCCGGCGGTGAGGTGGGTGACCTTGGCGGTGTCGGTGGTCAGCGACCCGCGGTCGTCGAAGTCCTTGCCCGACGCCACGCGCTTGCCGTCGACCGACGCGAGCCTGGCGCCAAAGGTGCGCCCCGCATCGGCACCATCCTTGGCCGCGAAGGTCGCGGTGAGGTCCCAGTACTCGGCGGCCTGGAAGGCCATTCGCTCGCGTTCGCGGTCCACCACCAGGCGCAGCGCGATGGACTGGACGCGGCCGGCGGACAGGCCCGGCGCGACCTTGCGCCACAGCACCGGCGAGACCTCGTAGCCGTAGAGGCGGTCCAGGACGCGGCGAGCCTCTTGGGCGTTGACCAGCTCCATGTCGACCTCGCGAGGGTGCTCCATCGCCCGCATGATGCCCTCTTTGGTGATCTCGTGGAATGCGAGGCGCTTCACGGGCACCTTCGGCTTCAGCACCTCGAGCAGGTGCCAGGCGATGGCCTCTCCCTCGCGGTCCTCATCGGTGGCGAGGTAGACCTCGGACGCATTCTTGAGCTTNNGTCGACGGCGAACTTGCCGATCGAGCCCTCGCGCTTGTCCGCGGGCAGCTCGCTGGGCTGGGGAAGGTCGCGGATGTGGCCGACGCTGGAGACGACGTCGTAGTCGTCGCCCAGGTAGCCGCCGATGGTGCGCGACTTGGTGGGGGACTCCACGATGACGAGCTTGCGGGCCATGAAAACCTAACTTCTTGAGAGGGTGTGTCTCGGGGTCGAGTCCGTCACAGGATACATACGGTCAGCGATGCCCTCGCCCGACCCCGGTCCCGATGCGCGGGGCCTGCAGGCGCACCGGCGTCGCCTGCAACCTGAGACAATGGGGTGGTGAACCTCCCCAAGAACGCCGTCACCGAAGCCCTTTCCGACGCCGTCCTGGCGGCCATGACAGGCGCCGCCGGCGCCGAGATCCTGCCCCGTTGGCGGTCGCTTTCCGCCAACGAGATCCGCACCAAGGAACACGAATGGGACCTGGTGACCGACGCCGATGTCGAGGCAGAGAAGCTCCTCACGGTCGCCTTGCGCGACCTGCTCGACATCACGGTCGTGGGCGAGGAGGCCACCGCCGCCAACCCGGCCCTGCTGGACGAGGTGGGCACGGGCAAGCCGTGCTGGGTGGTGGACCCGGTGGACGGCACTCGCAACTTTGTCGACGGCAAGGAGACCTTCGCGTGCATGATCGCGCTGATCGACGGCGGCCGCACGCAGGCCGCATGGATCACGTATCCCACCAACGGCAGCGAGATTCATGCCGCGCGCGGCGTGGGCGCGTTCCTCAACGGCACCCCGCAGGCGACGCCCGCACCACCACGGCCCGACGCGCTACGCGGCGCCATCTCGGCGCTGTTCGCCGGCAAGGGCACGGATGACGCCATCCTGGAGCAAGCAAGCACGCTGGGCCCGGCGGCCCCCATCCGCTTCTGCGCGGGATGGGACTACCTGGACATCGTCACCGGCCGCACGGACTACACCACCTTCTCGCGCACGCTGCCGTGGGACCACGCCCCCGGCGCTCTGATCGCCATCGAAGCGGGACTCCGGTCGGCGCACTTCGACGGCAGCGAGTACCTGCCGGGGGATGGTCGCCCCGGGATCCTGACAGCGCACCCGAGCGTCTGGCAGCGCGTCAGCGACACCGTCGCACCGGTGCTCGAGACTCCTTAGGCCGCATACGCGAAAGGAGGGCCCCCGGTGGGGGCCCTCCTTCGGTTGCGAGTCGCGAGGCGGGTTACGCGTTCGCGGGCGCGTCGACCTTGGTGATGGTGGATGCGTCCTTGGCTTCGGGCTTCGTGGAGCCGGCCGTCATCCAGAACATGACGCCACCGGTGACCAGGAAGATCAGTCCGAGGCCGCCAAGGAGTCCGGAGACTCCGTAGCCCATGGTCAGGGTCGAGGCCGTCACGGAACCCACGCCGAGCTCGGCGATCAGGGCGTGTGCGGTCGCCGTCCACACTTGGGCACGAGCCGGGCCCTCGAGCGGGTGCATGCGGTCAAAGTCGGCCCAGTACTTGCCGTCGGTGGGGACGTCGTAGGTGCCAGCCTTGAAGGTCTCACCGTTGTACTCCACGTCCTCGGTCAGCGTCACCTCGGTGGAGCCGTTCAGGGTGTGGTAGGCGACGAGCGCCATCTGGTACATGTATTCGGAGCCGGTGTTGACCAGCGGGTCGTTGGGGTCCATCTCGGCGGACTTGACCGCGTAGCCCCAGTCGTCCTGCAGCAGGTCCATGATGGCCTGCGCGCCTTCGACGGTGCCGCGGTCGGTGAGCACGCCGTTCTCGTCGTACGACAGGGTGACGTTCTGAGCTGCGGAGAAGTCCTGCAGCGACTTCGAGCCGGCCTGCACCTGGGTGAAGGCGAAGATGCCGGCGGCGAGGAAGCCTAGTCCGGCGAGCGCGAAGAAGGCGCCGAGGAGCTTGAGCTTGGTGGCCATGATTTTCACTTCCGTTTCGAGGAGATCGTGGGGATTGAGTTGTCGTGCCGGGTTCATAGTGCCGGTACCTGGCGAGCCGTCACTGGGACTTTTAGCCCGACGCACACGTGTTGAGGGGTGCGTTTCTAGGACTCGCTATGGTGCCGAACGGGCGCTTCGGGACGTAGGTCCCACAAAAACGGCCCCTTCGGCTCCGGGCGAGGCCGGGACCGTCCCGGTGTCGGCCCTGTCCCTGCCCGTGACTCGTCACACCGCCCGAAGGACCCCGGCGGCGCGGCAAGCGTGTCGCCAGCGCGGGCAGGTCGGGACCCTCCTGGCGACGGAGCTAGCGGGTCGCCAGTTCGGCCAGGTCGCGCTCGGTCAGCACGTCGCGCAGCCGCAAGTGGCCGAGCGCGCGCTGGTAGGCGTCGGAGGCGCCATCGGGCCTCGCCTCCTGAATGATCGGCCGCGGCCCGCCCAACTCCTGAACACGCTCCATGATCGCCATGACGTCGTCGCGCGTGTGGGTGGTGGGGTCGACGGTGAGGCGCACCTCCACGTCGCCGCCCCAGTCAAGGGCGATCTCGAGGGACTGCCAGGCCTTTGCACCGGACGCCGACTGGCCCGTGATGTCCTGATAGCCCTCGGGCGTGGCCTTGATGTCGAGTCCGAGCCAGTCGGTGTGGTGAAGCGCCTCGCGCAGCCGGCCGGGGTAGGCGCCCGCCGAGTGAAGGCCCACCGCGAAGCCGCG
>DGBM01000135.1:0-139 GCA_002384765.1 Demequinaceae bacterium UBA4004 | reverse complement strand
CCAGCACGGTCGACCACGTCACCCGCCCGGCGGCGCGGGGGTCCTGAATATCCGCGTTGTGGCAATACGTGCACTGCCACGGGCATCCCTGTGCGAACACCGTCGCCACCAGCTTGTCCGGCCAATCGACCGTGGAGAA
>DGBM01000084.1 GCA_002384765.1 Demequinaceae bacterium UBA4004 | reverse complement strand
CGGCATTCCCGTCTAGGCTGGGTTGGCGTACCCCGGATGGACAAGGAAGTGACATGGCGCTTGCCCAGATTGGCGTGACCGGACTTGCGGTAATGGGCCGGAATCTCGCGAGGAACTTTGCCCGCAACGGCTTCACCGTGGCGGTGCACAACCGCAGCCCCCAGAAGATGGAGTCTCTGCTGAACGACCACGGACACGAGGGCACCTTCTTCGGTTCGGAGTCTCTCGAGGACTTTGTGGCTTCGCTTGAGAAGCCCCGCAAGATCGTCATCATGGTTCAGGCGGGCTCCGCGACGGATGCCGTCATCGACGCACTGGTGCCGCTCGTCGACAAGGGCGACATCATCGTCGATGCCGGCAATGCCCACTTCCCGGACACCCGCCGGCGCGAGGCCGCCCTGAGCCAGCGAGGCATCCACTTTGTGGGATCCGGCGTCTCTGGGGGCGAAGAGGGCGCGCTGCTCGGTCCGTCGATCATGCCCGGTGGATCGGTAGAGTCCTACGCGTCGCTCGGACCGATCCTTGAGANNGTCAAGATGGTCCACAACGGCATCGAGTACGCCGACATGCAGTTGATCGGCGAGGCCTACGCCATCCTTCGGTCCGGCCTGGAATTGGAGCCCGATGAGATCGCCGGGATCTTCGCGGAATGGAACAAGGGCGACCTCGAAAGCTTCCTCATCGAGATCACGGCCGAGGTCCTGGCTACCCACGACGACGAGACCGGCAAGCCGCTCGTGGACATGATCGTGGACGAGGCGGGGCAGAAGGGCACGGGACGCTGGACCGTGCAGAGTGCCCTCGATCTTGGCGTCCCCGTGACCGGCATCGCCGAGGCGACGTTTGCGCGCGCCATTTCGTCCCAGCGGGCACAGCGAGAGGCCGGGCGCACGGTGTTGTCCGGCGCCGCAGGCGAATTCCACATCGGCAATCGCGAGGGCTTCATCGAAGACGTTCGCGTCGCGCTCTACGCGTCAAAGGTGGTGGCGTACGCGCAGGGCTTCGACCAGATCCAGGCCGCGTCTGAAGAGTACGGCTGGAACATCGACCGCGGCGCCATGGCGCGCATCTGGCGGGGCGGCTGCATCATCAGGGCGCGGTTCCTGAACCGGATCACAGAGGCTTATGAGCGCAACCCCGAGCTTCCCAGCCTGTTGGTGGATCCGTATTTCACCGACGCGGTGGCCGAGGGCCTGTCCGGGTGGCGCCGTGTTGTCGCGCAGGCCGCCCTCGCGGGCGTGCCGGCGCCCGCGTTCTCGTCGTCCCTGTCGTACTACGACTCCTTGCGTGCCGACCGCCTTCCGGCGGCGCTGATCCAGGCCCAGCGGGACTTCTTCGGCGCCCACACCTACAAGCGGATCGACAAAGAGGGCACCTTCCACACGCTGTGGTCCGGCGATCGCACCGAGGTTGAGGCCTAGTCTCGGACCCATCGTTCCATCGTAAAACCGCCGCCCTCGAGCCTGTGGGTCAGCGCGAAGCACGTGGGAATGTGCGGAACGTCGGGTTGACCGTCGCCGCCAGCGATCGCGGAATGTGTGAGGCAGACGTCGTCGATAGCGTTGGCGGCGAACAGCCAGGAGGCGAGTGTCGGCCCGCCCTCGCACAGGATCCTGGTGATGCCACGTGCGGCGAACGCCGCGGTCAGAACGTCGGCGTCGAGCGCGTCGTGTCCGGCGACGATGACACGATCGGCTGGCAGCGGGGGGTCCGCCGCCGCGGGCGCTTGCGACGTGGTGACCACCCAGGTGCGTTGCGGGTCGAGGCCGTCGGGGATGGCGCCGCTGTAGGTCACGATGGCCAGGTCTGGTCCGGTGGCGGCCTCGGCGGGCAAGGGGATGTCGGTGTAATGCTCGCCTCTAGCGGTCTCGCCCCCCACCAGCACCACCTCCGCTTGGGCCCTCAACAGGCGCAGAATTCTGCGATCGGCGGGCCCGCTGAGGGACCTCGACGAACCATCGGAACCGGCCACGCAGCCATCAGCAGAGGCGATCGTTCCCCATCGCACCACGCCGGGGTGATGGGCGTAGACCACTTCAAGCGGATCCAGGTGGCCCGGCTCGGGAGCCGGCCACGGGCGCTGCAACGGCCATACCTCGGTGAGATCGCGCTCGTTCATGTGGCTCCCTTGCGCTCCTACGGCCCTCCCTCACACTACTGTGGGACATCGTGAACATCGTGGGACGCAGGCCACTGGTCGAGGGACCGGAGTTAGTCGCGTCGTTGACCGTGCCTCCGCATTTTGCCGACGCGACCTTCGACACGTATCGTCCTGATCGGAGTTTTCCCTCGCAGGCAGCGGCACTGTCGGCGGCGCGAGGGTTCGCCTCCGGAGCGAGCGGACGGGTGCGACGCAGTTCCGCGGGCCGGGGTCTTTACCTCGATGGCGGGTTTGGCGTGGGCAAGACCCACCTGTTGGCCGCTCTCGCAATATCCATGGGCTCCCGCGCCGCGTTCGGCACGTTCGTGGAGTACACGCACCTGGTGGGTGCACTCGGCTTCGCCTCGGCAAGGGACGCGCTGGCGGATTTTCGTGTGGTCTGCATCGACGAATTTGAGTTGGACGACCCCGGCGACACGGTGCTGATGGCGCGTCTCATGCGAGAACTTGCTGACGAAGGAGTGGCGCTGGCGGCGACGTCGAACACTCTGCCGGACTCGCTAGGCGAAGGCCGGTTCGCCGCTGACGACTTCCGACGCGAGATCCAGGCGGTGTCCCGCGTGTTTGACGTGGTCACCATCGACGGGCCGGACTATCGGCATCGCGGTGAGCTCGCCTTCGTCATCTCAAGTCCGGAGGCTGTCGCGCTTGTCGCCGACAGGTGGGGTGGCGTGGTGGAGGTGTGGCCCGCCCTTGTCGAGGACCTCGCCCACGTCCATCCCAGTCGGCTCGGCGCGTATGTGGAGGGGGTCCGCTACCTGGGACTGACCGGCGTGAAACCGCTCGACAACCAGGCTCAGGCGTTGCGGGTAGTGAGTCTCGTCGACAGGCTGTACGAGGCCGACGTCAGCATCGTGTCCTCCGGGGAGTCGCTTGGCGAAATCTTCCCCGCCGAGATGCTCTCTGGGGGGTATCGTAAAAAGTACTTTCGGGCGCTGTCCAGGCTGTCGGCGATGTGTGCGGGCGAGTAGAGCTACTTCCGTAGTGCGCTGACGCGTGCCTTCTGGGCGTCCACGTCAAAGTCGGCGGCAGGCCATTCTAGGTTCATTGCCTCGAGCGTCGCCGCCAGAAGTTCGGTCACGGCCATCCGCGCGAACCATTTGCGATCGGCGGGGATCGCGTACCACGGCGCGGCGTCGGGCGAACATCGGTCAAAGACGGCCTGGTATGCCTCCATGTAGGCGTCCCAGTAACCGCGCTCGTCGATGTCTCCCGGGGTGAACTTCCAGTGCTTGTCAGGTCGGTCGAGTCGCTGAGACAGTCGTTCAAGCTGCTCCTGTGGGGACACCATCAGCGCGCACTTAATGATGCGGGTGCCCTCATCGATGCGGCGCTGCTCCCACGCGTTGATCTCGTCGTATCGCTTGCCCCACACGTCGGGGGGGACCAATTCGTGGACCCTCACCACCAGGACGTCTTCATAGTGTGAACGGTCGAACACACCGATCTTGCCCGCGGAGGGAAGCGCCTTCTCGATGCGCCAGAGGTAGTGATGAGATCGTTCCTTCTGGGTCGGCACGCCGAAGGAGTGGTGTTGGACTCCTTGCGGATCCACCATGCCAAGAACGTGGCGAACAATCCCGCCCTTGCCTGCGGTGTCCATGCCCTGAAGGACGAGCAGCACGGACCGCGTGCCGTCCGCACGGCCCTCGGCGAACAGCTGCTCCTGCAGATCGCTGAGGTGTGTGCCGCGCGCCTTGAGGAGGTGTTTGCCGTCCTTCTTGTCGCCCGTGAAGCCCGGGGTTCCCGCGAAGTCGAAGTCCGTGATGGAGAATCCGTCGCGCACCCGCAGGGTCTCGTGGGGAGACTGGTGCCACGCCTTGTCCTGTTTTCCCATCAGTCCTCCTCGAGTGCCACGAGCGCCACGGAGTCGGGTGGGAGAGTGAAACCGTCGCCGAGTTCGGTGACCTTGCCGAACGCCGCGACCGGCGTGCCGTGAACCTGCATCGGCGCGTCGGAGAGGTTGGCGTGCACCGCCACGGGGCCGCTCATCGTCACCTGACGGGGTCCGGCCTCGGATAACGAGACGGGGTGCCGGGTCCACGCGCCGTCGCGCAATGTCAGCCGCCTCGCCCGGATCACATGAGACATCCACTCCCGAATAGCCGTCTGCTGCGCGCCAGTCGAACCCAGCCCCGGGCCCACCTTGGAACGCAAGAAGGTCTGTCGGTCCTGCGGGTCCGGTACGTCCACGTGGCCGCCGTAGAGGGCCTCCCACCCGTGCCCCGCGAACTCGCTCATGCGTCCCGCGGACACCGCCGAACCCAGCGGCTCGTCGTGGTCGGTGAAGAACATGAACGGCCGCGTCTCGCCATACTCCTCGCCCATGAACAGCATGGGCGTGAACGGGCTGAGCAGGATGAGCGCGAGGGATGCGGCTTGGGCTCCAGGGCTGAGGGACGACGACGGGCGGTCGCCGAGGGCGCGATTGCCCACCTGGTCGTGGTTCGAGGCGAACACCACAAACCGTTGACGGTCCATGTCGTCCGGAACGGGAGCGCCCCACGTCTTGCCTCGGAAGCTGGACATGCCGCCGTCGTGGACAAAGACCTTGCGGTAGGCCTTGTCGAGGGTCTCAAGGGAGCCAAAGTCCGCGTAGTAGCCGTGCGTCTCGCCGGTGAGGTACGAGTGAAGGGCGTGGTGGACATCATCCGCCCATTGGGCGGTCATCCCCAAACCGCCCTCGGCCACGGGCGTCACCATCTGGGGCTGATTGAGATCGGACTCGGCCACCAGCGAAAGCGGCCTGCCGAGTCGGCCGGCGAGTTCCGCGGTGCGCTGTGACAGTTCCGCCAACAGGTGCGTGGGCGAGTCGTCGACCAAGGCGTGCACGGCGTCCAGTCGCAGCGCGTCGATGTGAAAGTCCTCACACCACCGCAACGCGTTGTCGACGATGAAGGAGCGCATGCCCTGTGACCCGGGCTGGTCCAGGTTGACCGCCCATCCCCACGGCGTCTCGTGCGCGTCCGTGAAGTAGGGGCCGAACTGGCCGAGGTAGTTTCCGTCGGGCCCCAGGTGGTTGTAGACGACGTCGAGGCACACGGCCACACCCTCGGCGTGGGCGGCGTCGACGAACCTTTGGAGGGCGCCGGGGCCGCCGTAGGCCTCGTGCACCGCATACAGCGAGACGCCGTCGTAGCCCCAACCGCGGCTGCCAGGGAACGCCGCGACCGGCATGAGTTCAATCATCTCGATCCCGCGGGCGGCCAGGTCCTTCAAGTGGCGCCCGACGATCGCGTCGAGGGTTCCGGCGGGAGTGAAGGTGCCGATGTGGAGTTCGTAGGTGACGGCGCCGCGGGCGTCGCGCCCTGCCCACCCGGCATCGGTCCATGCGAACTGCCCCGCGTCGAAGCATCGTGAGAAGCCGTGCACGCCGCGCGGTTGCCACGCACTGCGCGGATCGGGGAAGGGGCCCTTCCCGTCGACCTCGAACGCGTAATCGTCGCCCGCGGACGCCACGGGACCGATCCACCAGCCGTCGTCTGACCTGACCATCGGCGCCGCAGTGGCGTCGATTCCTGGTTGTGCCGGTCGCACGTGACACGTGACGGCCTTCGCCTCGGGTGCCCAGACAGTCAGTTTGCTCACGCACGCTCCAGAAGTGCGACCGGGTAGGTCTTGAGGATTTCGCGGAGCGCGGCTTGGCCGCCGTCAAACGTCGCGCCCGTCAGGGTGTCCAGCCACCGGCCGTCGGGGAGGGTGACGGTGTGCTCCCCCCATCCGCCGAGATGTTCCAATTCCATGGCCACGCGGGTCGCGACCGTGATGACCACGGGGATCTCTGCTTCGGTGCGGGCGAAAACCACCGCATGCCCGGAGGAGGAGGGCAGCGGCACGTAGCCCGCGAGCTCGCCGACGAAGGCCGCCGAGTGGGCCAACCGAGCCTGGAGCGCTCGCAGGGTGAGCCGGTGCTTCTCCTCGGAGAGGTTGCGCGTCTTGCTGCGCCCCGCAATGCGTCCCAACTGGCTTGCCAGGTGGACAAAGTCGACCGGCCGGCGGTTATCCGGGTCCACGAGCAGTGGCCGGAACTCCTCGGTGCCCTGGTAGACGTCGGGCACGCCGGGGATGGTGAGCTGGACCAGCTTTTGCGCCAGCACCGCGGCACGCACCCCGTCTTCGGTCATGGCTGTCCACTCGGACACGAGGTCACGCACCGCCGGATCGGAGTGGCTGGCCTGGGCGAACCACAACACCGCAGTCTCGTAGCCCTCATTGACGCTGGTCCACGTAGTGTGGGTCTTCGCCTCCCGCATGGCCTTGATCAGGTAGCCCTCGAGGCGATCCCATGGCATGAGGGTGCCATCCATGTCGACGGTCCCGACGAGCGTCTGCCACCACAGGTTCTCCGTTCGGCCGTCCAACTCGGCGGGACGCATCTCGGCCGTGATGTCGCGCACCTGGCCAAGCCACGCGTCCCACTGATCGGAAACCTCGCTCAGGACGCCCAACCGGGCACGGACGTCCTCGGAGCGTTTGGTGTCGTGCGTAGTGAGAGTGGTCATGGCGTGCGGGTAGGTGAACTGCTGATCGGCCGCCCACGCATGAAATCCGGCGGGCGGCACGGCGAAGCGTCCGGCGGGCGAGCCCACCTCGCACAAGGGCAGCAAGTGGGTCCAGCGGTAATACGCGGTGTCCTCGACACCCTTGGCCATGACGGCGCCGCACGCTTGCTGGAATCGCGTGATCAGTTGCGTTCGGGCCGCCTCAAACGTCTTGCCTGCCGAGCCAACCTCCGAACCCTTCAGGAGGTCGACCACCACGTCGAGGGTCTCGTGACGTTCGGGGTCGAGTTGGGCGCGGGCGCTGGCGGCGGCAGCGTCGATTGCCTCGAGAGAAGACGGGGTCGAGGTGACGCCGGGAATGACGTAGGCGCGGTAGCGGCCGAACGTCACGAGCATCGTGCGTATGCAGTCGTACAGCGATCTCCAGGTGTGGTCACGCAAGCGCACATCGGACTTGCACACCTCGTGCGCGAGTGTCGCGAGCCTTCTGGTTTCGGAGGACAACGAGTCCTTGACGATCTCGCGCTTGGCCTCGTCGATGATGCCGGGCAAGGATCCCATGGCATCACCGGTCAGTTGGAACAGGGTGCCCGCCAGGGGGGCGGCGCCTGCGGGATCACGAAGCAGCGCGCCGACGCGCCATGACGCGTCGTAGCCCGTGGTGCCCGCGGTCTTCCAGGACGTGGGCAGCCTTTCCTCGTCCTCCAGGATCTTCTCGACGACGATCCACGCTCCCTCCGTCGCGTCAGACAGTTGCGCGATGTAGCCGGCCGGGTCTGCCAGGCCGTCGGGATGGTCGATGCGGAGCCCCTGAAGCGTGCCGTCCTTGACCAGATCGATGATGCGGCGGTGGGTGGCCTCGAAGACGTCCAGATCCTCCACTCGGACGGCAACCAGCGAACCGACGTCGAAGAACCGGCGGTAGTTGAGCTCCTCGTTCGCAACCCGCCAGTACGCGAGTCGGTAGTGCTGCTCCACGACGAGCGTGTCCATAGGCAGGTTTTCGGTGCCTTCGCGAACGGGGAAGACGTGGTCGTAATAGCGAAGCACCGGCACCTCGCCGGCCTCTTCAAATCCGGGAACCACCAGGGTGTCGAGCGTGAGTTCGTCCCGGGCCAGGACGGAGCCGATGCGATCGCCAAGGATCGGCATGAGCACGCCGTCATTGCTTGACCAGTCCACGTCGAACCAGTGAGCGTAGGGAGAGGCCTCGCCCTCGGCGAGCACCGACCACAGCGCCCGGTTGTGGTAAACGGGCGTCGGCACCGACATGTGATTGGGCACCACATCCGCGATGAGGCCGATGCCCCGCTCGCCGGCTTCCCAAGCGAGCGCACGCAGGCCCTCTTCGCCGCCTAGCACCTGTGCAACGCGCGAGTGATCCACGACGTCGTAAGAATGTGTTGAACCCGGAGCCGCCGTGAGAATGGGGGAGAGGTACAGGTGACTGATGCCGAGCGCGGCAAAGTAGTCCAATTGCGCTCGGGCGTCATCAAAGGTGAAGTCGGGCGTGAGTTGCACGCGATACGTCGACACGGGTACTGGCGCGTCTGCGCGATGTCCCAGCCGCTTGGCGCGTTCGTGAGGTGCGTCTGCCATCCGATGTGCCCGTTCTGTGGTGTCTTCTCATCATGTCAGAGGCATGGCCAGCGAGTGTTTCGATGTCGCGCAGCGCGGGACGCGGACGAGTCGACCGGCCACGACGCATGACCTCCCCGGGGCCGGGGATGCCGCGGCCGGAGTCGCCCTGGAACGACCACGGCCGCTTCATCCTCGGGCTCGCCGCCACCGTCCTCGTGATCGGCACCGGCGCGGGCTTCTACGGCGTCCAGGTGTTTGCCAGGACTCTGCCGGCGGTGCTGGTGACCCTGGTGCTCGCGTCGGTGTCGTTCAGTGCGATGGGTCTGGCGTTCGCTCTCTTGCTGCCCACACCGCAGGCGACGACTGCCGTCACCAACGGGATCGTCATGCCCCTGGCGTTCGTGTCCGACACGTTCATGGTCAACGGGACGCTCCCTGCATGGATGTCGACGCTGGGCTGGATGTTCCCGCTCAAGCACGTGGTGAATCTGACTGGCGACGCGCTCAACCCGTACCTGACCG
>DGBM01000183.1:181-3314 GCA_002384765.1 Demequinaceae bacterium UBA4004 | reverse complement strand
GGGAGCGCGTACGCGTCGTGACGTCCGCTTGGTCGAGACGCCGGCGCCGTCGCGCATCGCGCCGTTCGCCGTCGCCATCAACGGCACCGTGTTGCCCGAGGAGCTCGAAACGACCGGGCGGTTCGTCGCGCTTCACGACCCGGCCGGCCACGATGCCTGGAACGGCACATTCCGGGTGATCGCCCTGGTGCAGGCACAGGTCGAGGCGGAGGTCGGCCAAGACGACCTGTGGGCAGACGCCGCGTGGTCGTGGCTCGACGAGGCCCTTCGAGACGTCCCTCACGACCAATTCGGTGGGACCGTCACCAAGGTGGTGTCACGCTCGTTTGGGCAGTTGGCCGACCGTGACGACAAAGTCACGGTGGAACTCCGCGTGTCATGGAGTCCTGCCAATTCCGACCTTGCCCCTCACGTAGCCGCGTGGACCGAACTGCTGGCCATGTGCGCCGGCGTGCCCCCCGCGTCGGAGGGGATTTCAGTACTCCCAGGAGGACATGCATGAGCGGACCACCCGAAGACCCATCGACCGCTGAATCCGAGACGCCCGAGCCCACCCTCCTGAAAGAACCGGCCGATGGCGTCCCTGACGTGGTCGCCACACCGGCCGCGCTCAAGACAACGATCGATGCCTTCGCCGCCGGCAACGGCCCCATTGCGGCCGACGCCGAGCGCGCCTCGGGGTTCCGATACGGACAGGCGACGTACTTGGTGCAGTTCAAGCGCGCCGGCGCCGGCATCGCCCTCATCGACGCGGCGGCCCTGCCGGACCTCAGCGGCTTTCACGCCGCCATGGGCGACGCGGAGTATGTGTTTCATGCCGCAAGCCAGGATCTTCCCGGAATGAAGGATCTTGGGATCTTCCCGGCCGCCGTCTTCGACACCGAATTGGCGGCCAGACTGCTCGGGTGGCCCAAGGTCGGGCTGGCCTCAGTGGTGGAACGCGAGCTTGGCTTCACCTTGGCGAAGGAACACTCTGCTCAAGATTGGTCCGTGCGGCCGCTTCCGGACTCGTGGCTCGCGTATGCGGCGTTGGACGTGGAGATTCTCCTGGAACTTCGCAAGGGACTCGCGGCTCACCTTGAGGCGGCGGGCAAGACCGAATGGGCGCGACAAGAGTTCGAAGCCGTCCGTCTTGCTCCCCCTCCCGGGCCGCGCATCGATCCGTGGAGGCGCACCTCCGGCACCCATACGATTCGGGATCCACGCGGCCTTGCCATGGTGAAATCATTGTGGGAGGACCGCGAACACGAAGCGCAACGCCGCGACGTGACGCCCGGCCGTGTCCTGAGAGATGCCGCCATCGTCGCCGCAGCTCGCGCCAAGCCGACCACGCTTGAGGCGTTGCTCGACATCCCGGAGTGGCGTACGCGAGGCACCAAGAAGGCGGCGCCGCGGTGGTGGCCGTCCATCGAGACGGCGCTCAAACTCCCTGACAAGGCTCTGCCCGCTCGCCGCGCGCCCACCGGCGATGGACCCCCGCCACCACGAACGTGGCCGGACAAGCGCCCCGAGGCGGCGGCCAGGCTCGCCGAGGCCAAGGTTGCTTTGGCTGAACTCAGTGAAATCCACAACGTGCCGTTGGAGAACCTGCTGCAGCCGGATGCGGCCCGCCGGGCCTGCTGGGAGTACCGCGGAGGCGGAGTGGACTGGATCGCAAGCCTCCTGAGGTCGCGCTCTGCGCGCCCGTGGCAGATCGAGTTGACGGCGCTGCCACTTGCGGAGGCCTTTGCACGCGCGGCCGCTCCAGACGCGGACCAGAAGCCCGCGGACTAGCGCAGGCGCGCGAGAGTGGCGTCGGCGATGACCGACGCCTCGAGGCCGATCTGTTCAAGCACCTGGGCGCGCGAGGAGTGCTCGATGAACTCGCGAGGGACTCCGTGATGTGACCAGTGGACCTCACGGCCGGCGAGCCTGGCGAACTCGGCCCACTCCTCGCCGACTCCAGCGTCGGTCAGGCCATCCTCAACTGTGACCACGAGCTCCGCGTCGCCGAGCACCTCAAGCAGGCCCTCGGGAACCGGATGCACCCAGGTGGCCGTTGCCGCGGTGACGGACGTGCCCTCGGCCGCGAGCTTGCCCGCTACCTCGATCGCGGTACCCGCCATCGAGCCGATACCAAACACCACGACCTGCGGCTTCACCCCGTGCTCCGCGAGCACGTCAATGTCTTCGACCCTACGCACCGCGGGCATCGGCTCGTCCACGGCGCCCTTGGGGTAGCGCACCACCGTGGGGGCGTCATCCACATCGATGGCGGTGCGGAAGGCTTCGCGCAGAGTGGGCTCGTCACGTGGCGCGGCCATCCGCAGGCCGGGAACGTGCCGGAGCAGGGCCATGTCCCACATGCCGTTGTGGCTGGGCCCGTCGTCGCCCGTGATGCCGGCGCGATCCAGCATGAACGTCACGCCAGCCTTGTGCAGCGCCACATCCATCAGCAACTGATCGAAGGCGCGATTCAGGAACGTCGCGTACACGGCCACCACGGGGTGCATGCCCGAGAAGGCTAGCCCCGCAGCCGAGGTTACGGCGTGTTGCTCGGCGATGCCCACATCGATCACGCGACCCGGGAACGCATCGGCGAACGGCTTGAGCCCCACCGGCTGCAGCATCGCTGCGGTGATCCCCACGAGGTCATCCCGTCGCGAGCCCGCGGCGAGCATCTCGTCAGCGAACACGGCCGTCCAGCCGAATCGCGAGGGCTCCACTGGCAAGCCGGTCTCCGGGTGAATCTTGCCGACAGCGTGGAATCGGTCGGCCACGTCCTTTTCGGCCGGTTCGTAGCCCCGACCCTTCTCGGTCACCACGTGCACGATGACCGGCGAGCCAAAGCCCTTGGCGTGCATCAGGGCGGCCTCCACCTGCGCGAGGTCGTGACCGTCCACGGGCCCCAAGTACTTCAGTCCGAGGTCCTCGAACATGCCTTGGGGGCCGATGAGCCCCTTGAGGGCGCGCTTGCCGTGCATCACGGACTGATAGGTGAAGTCGCGCAAGGGGCCGCGGGCGTGGAACGTGCGCTTGCCCCAGCTGAGGAAGTTCTCGTAGACGCGAGAGGTTCGGATCCCGTCCAGGCGCCGCGCCAGGCCCCCGATCGTGGGCGCGTAGGAGCGCCCGTTGTCGTTCACGATGATGACCA